>CAYHNZ010000001.1:0-70990 GCA_964358205.1 uncultured Candidatus Saccharibacteria bacterium
TCGGCGGCTACTTCAACGCTTGGACGGCTAACGACCATACCGCCTACTGGAATACAGTGCCGTCGGCCGCCTGGCAGACTGGGGTGACGGTGCCGTTCGAACTGGCGTTTCGAGCCCTTTTACGACCCGAGGATTTAGAGCGCGAACGCGGCGTTATAATAGAAGAGATTCGACGGATGAAAGACGACCCGGCCAGTTTCGTTGACGAACTACTCGGACCAATCCTCTTTCCCAACAACCAACTCGGCCAGTCGGTCATTGGTAGCGAAGAGAATATTCAGAAGATGACGATTGAGCAGTTTGAAGATTACCGAGCCAAATACTATCATCCCGGCCAAGCGCTGTTTATTGCCGTTGGAGATATTGGCCAGAAAGACATCAAAGCCGAAGTCCTGAAGCAGACCGAATCGCTGACGCCTCGAGCGATCACTTTACCCAAACCTTTTATTGGTCCCAGCCAAACTAGCTTGAATTTTTACCACAAAGAAACTGACCAAACTCACTTTCAGGTGGCGGTTGTTGATCAGGACCTGGCCTCTCACGGCAAAGATGAGTATACCGGCATCGTCTTGAACGCCGTTTTGGGTCGAGGAATGAGCTCACGATTGTTTCTCAATATCCGAGAAAAGAAGGGGCTAGCTTATTCGATTAGTTCGTCGTTCCAATCGTTTGAAGATACTGGCCTGATTACAGTCTCGGGTGGCGTCAATACCGCCAAAATCGCTCAAACCCTCGAAGCGCTCGACGCCGAGTTCGCCAGCTTGCGCGATGAATTGGTTGGCGACGAGGAATTGGCCAAGGCCAAGGCTCTGATATGCGGTTCGTTTGATTTAAGTTCTGACCGACCGGTCGATCTAGCAATGTGGTACGGCACCGATCGACTACTCGGCGAGGCCGAAGATTTCGAAACGGCTAAGAAAAATGTTCAGGCCGTCACCGCCGAGCAAATCCGCCTGTTGGCAAAACGGTTACTGGTCAAAGATCGTCAAGTCCTAGCGGTCATCGGCCCGTACAAAGACGACAGCATCTTCAAAAAATTCCTAGGAAAATAAGTCCGAAGGCTGAAGTCTCAAGTCTCATTTAAGTCTCAAGTAATAAGTCTTAAGTATTTTCACTTGCTACTTGATATTTGTCACTTATTTTAGACTTTAGCCTTGCTACTTCAGACTTCTTACATCCTCGCCCCAAGGCGTAGCGCTAGAAGCGCAAACAAGCTAAAATATGACAATGTCACACATTGAACAAACTCTCCTTATTATTAAGCCCGATGGCGTTGAACGCGGCGTAATTGGTAAAATTATCACCCAGCTGGAGGAACGCGGCCTCAAAATCGTTGGTTTGAAAATGACGACCGCCGACAAACAATTAGCGGAAAAGCATTACGGTGGCTTGGGAGATCGATTAAACAAACGCGGTTTAGAAGGCGACAAAATTCAAGCCCAAATGATCGACTTCCTATTGTCCGGGCCCGTCGTGGCGATGGTTATCGAGGGTGTTAAGGCCGTGGAGTATGTTAAACGCCTAGCTGGAGCAACTTATCCGAACGAATCAGAATTTGGCACCATTCGCGGTATGTTTGCTCATGTTACCCGTCAACACGCTAACGAGTCCGACCGCGCGGTGCGTAATCTGGTCCACGCCTCCGACCCCGACGAACATCCCGAGCAGGAGATCGCTTTGTGGTTCAAGCCCGAAGAACTCGTTGATTATCAGACCGTTCATCAGTCCAATACCTGGTAGATGGTGGCTAGCTCAAAGCTTAAAACTCAAAGCGCAAAACTGTAGCTCAAAACCGCCTAACCGTTTCTTTAGTTTTGAGTTAAAGGTTTCAGTTTTGACTTTTGACTTATGAGTTTTTAGTTATCCCATACTTGAGCCTTAGTTTAGACTTTAGCCTTTAGACTTAAAGACTTATCTTGGCCATTGGGGTAAAATTTACCTATGTCTAACTACTGGCTTGGGGCCGTAATCGCCTTAATATTCTCGGTAATTATCAACGGCTGGTTGATTAAACTTTGTCATAAAAAAGGTTGGTTTGTACCAGCGGTTAGACCACGAGATGAACACTCCCAGCCAACGCCTAGAGTCGGCGGGGTCGGTGTCGTTATGGCATTTGTGATGACGGTGGTTTTATTTCTGATTTTTTCCAGAGACAGTCTTAGCTTTGGTAACGCAACCGTTTTTGGAATTGACCGTAACTTAGTTGGGTTTCTGATAGCCATTATCTGGTTGAGTACGATTAACGTCCTTGACGACTACCGGGGGCTTTCTTGGCAATCAAAGTTACTTAGCCAGGTTATTGCGGCAGTTATCATTACCAGTTTCGGCATTTTAATTCCAACCCTATCTAACCCCTTTGGTCAGCAAATTATCATCGGTAGCTACTCCTCAATTCTAGTTATCATTTGGCTAGTAGTTATTAGCAACGTTATTAACTGGCTCGATAGTATTGACGGGGTGGCCGGAGGAGTTAGTGCCATAACCTTAATTATTTTATTTCTCTTGTCGGTGAATATTGCCGTTAACCAGCCCTCCAACGCCATGTTGGCGATTATTGGTTTTGGCGCGACGATTGGCTTTCTGCTCTACAATTTACGAGGCAAAGTATTTTTGGGCGATACCGGCTCGATGTTCCTCGGGTTTCTTATTGGAGTCTTGGCGATTATTTCTGGTGGAAAAGTGGCGACGGTTTTCCTGGTTTTGGCGATTCCGTTTTTGGACGCATTGGTCGTCTTTATTAGCCGAATCATTCATCACCAGTCCCCATTTCTAGCCGACCGTCGTCATCTGACCCATCGCCTACTCGACCGTGGTTTTAGCAAGCGAACAATACTGCTACTGTTTTATGCCATTAGCCTTACTTTCGGACTTATCGCCCTTAATACCCAAACAACCGGTAAATTTTGGGCCATTCTGGCGGCATTGGTGGTGATGACCTTCTTTGTCTTGCTCTACTCCATCGGCGGCAGAGTCGCCGCCAAGGATAAGCGACAAAGCTCTAAGGCTGAAGGCTAAAGTCTGAACTAAATAACAAGTTGCAAGTTACAAGTACTTGACACTTAATACTTAAGCCTTAGTTCAGACTTCAGCCTTGTAACTTTAGCCTTTGCTTGTCCTTTGCCCGTTGCAGTAAGGCGCCCCATAAACTAACCTAGAGGTAATGCAAGACAATTATTCTTTTCGTGGTCAGCGTTCTGACGAAACGGTGGCGTTAGTGACCAAGCAACATGTTTGGCTCTTAATGCCGATTGCGGCGGTTTGGTTAGTGATCGCTTTAGTTGTCGGTGTGGCCTTACTCGGATTTGGCGCCTCAAAAATAACTTCAATCGTCATCGGCCTGACCGTAGTCATTGGTGCTCTCTATAGCTTTTACTTTTGGTTTATGTGGAACGGCTGTGATTACATTGTCACCAATCAACGAGTGATAAAAATTGATCAGGTTGGTTTGTTTAACCGGATGATTTCCGAGGCCGAAATTCATCGAATCCAAGAAATATCAACCGAGATTAAGGGGCCGATCAGAACCCTGCTTAATTTTGGCACCGTGCGGATTAAAACCGCTTCTGACGATTCAAAATTAGATCTTGAAGATGTCACTGACCCCTACGATGTCCAGCAAGCCATCGTCCAAATCCAGAAACAAGCTTTAGAGCCATCTCGAGCCCCAAGGCAGGTTTAGGGCTAGTTACTGCCGAGAACCTGATTTAGCTGCTCGGTCAGTTCTGGGGAGGGTTTTACCAAGAGTTTGGTCGGGAATACTTTTAACTTCTCGCCCTGCATCATTCGCAGTTCTACCGGCAGGGGGCCGGGGTGGGCTTCCAGAATATTCTTTAGTTCGGCGATCGTTTCTTTAGTAGCCGATTTAGGGAGATGGACAACGAAGGTTGTAGGTACTAGGGACTGGGTACTAGGTACTAGCTTTTGATTGACATTGAAATCACCATTTTTTCTAGCTAGTGGCCAGTTGCCAGTTGCTAGTTGCTTCTTCGGTAAATTCACCGGATTGAGGCCATTCAAGGCCCAGGCCCGGTCAACCAAAACTTTGACGGAATTATCTTTGTCGGAAATCTTACCTTCGATCAAAACTAGCGTATCCGGCTGCCAAAGATGAGTTAATTCCTGGAAATGCGACGGAAAAACGACCAATTCTAGCGTACCGGTCAGATCTTCAAGCTCAATAAAGCCCATCGTCTGGCCATTTTTAGTGGTGATTTTTTTTAGTGTATGGATGATGCCGCCGACCCGAACCACTTGGCCGGCTTGGCTGATGTCCAGCTCGGCGATCGGAGTGGCCAGCTCGGCCAGCAGGGCCGAAAATTGTTTGAGCGGGTGGTCAGACAAATAAAGTCCGAGCAGTTCTTTCTCCCAAATTAGATAAGCGGCCTTATCGGCGGTCACTTGCGGTAGCGCCAGTGTCGGGGCGGCACCGTTCTTGGCTCCTTCACCAAAAATCGACAGCTGGCTGGCGTCAGTCTTGCCGCTAGCGCTGACAAACTTGGTTATCAACTCTAGTCCAGCGTTCAAACGAGCCCGCTCTTCAAACCGATCGAGCGCCCCAGCTTTGATCATATTCTCCAACACTTTTTTATTGAGATGGGGGCTATTGCGAACCAAAAAATCGTTCAAATCGGCAAACGAGCCGTTCTTTTTTCGTTCAGTGACGATCGCTTGAGCGGGGATAGTGCCGACATTTTTTATTGCTCCTAAGCCAAAACGCAGGGCTTTTTTCTCTCGGACAACAGCAAAGTCGGTAAACGATTCGTTGACATCCGGCGGTAAAACCGTCAGCCCCAGTCGCTCGCATTCGCTAATCTCAATCGATAATCGATCGGTATCGCCGAGGTCACTCGTCATCACCGCCGCCATAAAGCAGTCAGGGTAGTGGGCTTTGAGGTAGGCGGTTTGGAAGGCGATTAGAGCGTAGCAAGTGGCGTGACTTTTGTTGAAAGCATAAGCAGCAAAATCCTCCAAGGAACGGAAAATGTCGGTCGCCTGGTCTTTGGTGACGCCATTTTTAACCGCCCCGTCGATAAACTTGGTTTTCATCTCTTTCATCAACTTGGGGATTTTCTTACCCATCGCTTTACGGAGGGTGTCGGCTTCGGCGCCGGTAAAGCCACACATATCTTTAGACAAACGCATCACTTGTTCCTGGTAAACAGGAATACCGTAAGTATCGCGAAGGGCGCTTTCGGCCAACGGATGGAGGTACTTAACCTCCTCTAAACCGTTTTTACGGTCGATAAAACTTTGGATCCACTGCATCGGCCCTGGTCGGTAGAGCGAGACCATAGCCGTAATATCTTCAAATTTGGTTGGGCGCAATTCTTTGATATAGCGCCGCATCCCGCTACTTTCGAGCTGAAAGATCGATGTCGTCTCGCCACGGGCGAGCAGCTCAAAGGTTTTCTTATCATCAAGCGGCAGGTTTTCGATATCGATCTTGTCCCCGTAAACGGCTTCAATGATTTCGGTCGCCCGGTGCATCGTCGTCAGGTTGGAAAGTCCCAGCAAGTCCATTTTAAGCAAACCGATTTTTTCAATCGGCAACATCGAGTATTGAGTGACTTGATGGACGTCACCGCCCTGTGACGGCTGGACGGCGACATAGTTTTCCAACGGCTCTTTGGAGATAACGATGGCGCAGGCGTGTTGAGAGGCATGCCTAATCGTCCCTTCAAGGTGGGTGGCGGCGTCAATCAACTGCTTGTTTTCTGGGTCAGCGTCGTAGGCCGCTTTCAATTCTGGAGCTTGAGCGACCATTTGGGCCAGCGGGGTGTGACGGCCTTGAACGGGAGGCGGAACCAGCTTGGCCAAGGCATCGACCTTGCCGTAGGGGATGCCTAGCACCCGGCCGACATCGCGAATAGCCGCTCGCGCCATAATTGTCCCAAAAGTAATAATACCAGCGACATGATTAGCGCCGTATTTTTCTTTCAAGTAATCAATCACTTCACCGCGGCGGGTATCCTCAAAGTCCATATCAATATCCGGCATCGAGATTCGATTTAAGTCTAGAAAGCGCTCAAAGAGCAGACCGTACTTGAGCGGATCGACATTTGTAATGCCGGTGACAAAAGCAATAATCGAGCCAGCGGCCGAGCCACGGCCCGGGCCGACATAAATACCTTTGGAGCGGGCAAATTTAATCATATCGGCGACAATCAGGAAATAACCTGGGAAACCGGTTTTCATGACTGTTTCCAGTTCGTAATCTAGTCGAGCCCGAATTTCGAGGGTAATTTCGCCGTAGCGTTGGTGTAAACCTTTCTCACACCAAGAGCGCAAATAAGATTCCTCTGTTTCGCCCTTCGGTAGCTGGAAATGGGGCAGAAGACTTTGGCCGAGCGGAATCTCTAAATTGACCATGTCGGCAATTTTTAGGGTATTAGACAGCGCTTCCGGCACATCACTAAAGGCCTCGGCCAATTCCTGGGGAGTTTTGAGCGAGAAATCACCGCCGTAGACCATCCGATCGGTATCGCTGACTAATTTGCCAGTTTGAATGCAAATCAATTGGTCGTGGGCGACGGAGTCGTTGGAGTTAACATAGTGAACATCGTTGGTGGCAATCAGCGGTAGGCCAGTTTTGACGGCCAAATCTTTGAGATGAGTGTTCAGAACTTGCTGTTCGGGAATCGACGGGTGATGCTGGAGTTCGAGATAGTAATTATCTTTACCAAAAATCTCGCTGTACTCGCCGACGGTTTCGTTCAAGCCCTTGAAATCTTTGTTTTCGATCAGACGAGAAGTTTCGCTGGCCAGGCAGGCGGTGGTGGCAATCAGTCCTTCGTGATGGCGGGAGAGTAAATCGCGATCGATTCGAGGTTTGTAGTAGTAGCCATCTAGGTGGGCGGCGGAAGTGAGCTTGATCAAGTTTTGGTAGCCCTGAAAATTTTTAGCCAGGAGTAAAAGGTGATAGGGCTTGATGTCCTCGCCAGCGGTTTTGTCAGACATTTTGCGCCTGGCCACATAGGCCTCTACGCCGATAATCGGCTTGATGTCTTGTTTCTGACACTCCAGATAAAACTCGATCGCCCCGTACATCACACCGTGATCGGTAATGGCCAGTGCCGGCATCTCCAGCTCCTTGGCGCGACCAACTAATTCCGGCACCTTCCCCAACCCATCAAGCAATGAGTAATGCGAGTGAACATGAAGATGGACAAAATTAGGTTTATCCGTCGTAGCTTTAGCGAAGTCGGGCTTACTCATCGGCTTTCTTGTTGTAACAACAAGAGGGGTTTTTAGCAAAAAGCTCAATATCTTCAGAGCATCTTAACGTTCAATTGACGCTTCCCAAGAAATTCGATATAATTTTCTCTACAAATGGCGCATACAAAGGCGAAAGGTTCTAGTAAGAATAACCGAGACTCGCAGTCGAAACGACTGGGGGTAAAGATTTATGGTGGGGAGGTGGTCAAAAAAGGCATGATCATCCTTCGTCAGCGTGGCAGTAAATATTTTATGGGCGAAGGTGTCCAGAACGGTAACGACGATACGATTTTTGCCGTTGCCGACGGCGAGGTTAAATTTACCGAGAAAAAAGTCGTTAATTTTGCTGGTAATCGGTCGCTTAAAACTTTTGTATCAGTAAAATGAGCTTGAACGTTATCGACAAATTTCAGGTCACTCAAATGAAAGCCAAGGTCGCCGATGTTCGACCGGGCGAAACGGTTAAGGTTCACTACAAAATTCGCGAAGGCGGTAAAGAGCGTATTCAGATTTTTGAAGGTCTGGTAATCGGGACGAAAGCCACCAAATCTTACCAAGGCTCTTTTACTGTTCGCAAAGTCGTTGACAGTATCGGTGTCGAGCGAACATTTCCGTTTCATTCGCCGTGGGTCACTAAAGTTGAGCGAGTTAAATCCGGTAAAGTTCGCCGAGCCAAACTCAATTTTGTTCGCGAATACGCCATGTCCCGCCGTTTCAAGCTCAAAGACACGGGCTTGGCCGGGACAACCTGGGAGGAACTAGAAAAACAGGAACTAGGAGCTAGGGACTCGGGACTAGATGGAAAACCAGTACCTAGTTCCCAGTCCCCAGTCCCAGTCAATGCCCAGTCCCCAGTACCAGCCGAAGCCGAGTCCCCAGTCCCAGCTACCGCCGAACTTGTCAAAGCGGACGAAGCCACGGACAATGGCTCTGATGTCATTTCAGGGCAAGCTATTAGGGGCGAAAGCGGAGAACTGGGCGACGCAGTATCTGAAGGAAAAGAAATTCCGGATTCTGAAACGAAACTTCCGAACTAAATACGGCGAGATCGACATTCTGGCTGGAGACGGTAAAACGCTGGTAATTGTTGAGGTTAAAGCTAAAACTTCCGATCGCCAAGGTGCGGCAATTGAAATGATCACCCCACGCAAACGGGAGAAATTAATTTTGCTCTCCCATGAATTAATGATGAAATATCAGACCAACAATATCCGGATCGACGTCGTCACGGTTGACAACGCCGAAGATCAACCAGCGATGAAGCACCATAAAGGTATAATAGAAAGTAACTATTAGTTATGAAAATCCCAAATCCCAATAATACAAATCCCAAACAAATCACAATATTCAAATGCTCCAAGTTTTTGAATAGTTGGGGTTTTGGTAATTTGAGTTTGTTTGGAGCTTGGGATTTGGGATTTGGGATTTGGGGTTTTACTTATTGATGGCTGAAGAAATTAGAGTTCGGATTGCTCCCAGCCCCACCGGCCGGTTTCATATTGGTACCGCCAGAACGGCCTTGTTTAATTACCTATTTGCCAAAAAGTTCGGCGGTAAATTTATTGTCCGAGTTGAAGATACTGATCAGGAGCGTCACGACGATTCGTCGCTAAAAGATATTCTCGAAGGTCTGTTGTGGTTAGGCATGAGCTGGGACGAAGGACCGGAAGTTGGTGGGCCTTATGGGCCGTACTTCCAGCAAGAACGACTCGGATTATATCAGCCGTTTGTTGACCAGCTACTGGAGAAAAAAACGGCCTACCGCTGTTACTGCACTCCGGAAGAATTGACGGCCGAGCGCGAAAGCCAGCAGGGTCATCACGCCGCACCCAAATACTCCGGTCGCTGTCGTAATTTATCAGCCCAAGAAATCGATCAGTTCGAACAGGCCGGTCGCACCAGTGCCGTTCGCTTTGTCGTCGAGCCGCAAACAGTTGGCTTTGACGATCTTGTTAAAGGCAAGGTTGAATTTGACGCATCGCTGTTTGGGGATTTTGTCATTCAAAGATCAGACGGTATGCCGCTGTTTGTTTTCTCCAATGTTATTGACGATAATTTGATGAAAATTAGCCACGTTCTGCGAGGCGAAGAACACTTAGTCAACACCGCTAAACAAATGCTACTTGCTAACGCTCTAAATTTCTTGAGTCCGCAATTCGGACATTTCCCGCTGATTTTAAACGCTGATCGGTCGAAGATGAGTAAGCGCAAGAATCCGGTTTCAATATCGGACGACTACAAGGCCAAAGGTTTCTTGCCCGATGCCCTAGTCAACTTCATCGCCCTTTTGGGCTGGAATTCCGGTACCGACCAGGAGATATTCTCGCTGGCGGAGCTGGTTGACGAGTTTGAGATCAAGCGTGTAGGTACCAGCCCGTCAATATTTGATCCTGAAAAATTGCTCTGGATGAACGGCTACTACATTCGTCAGAAATCAATCGGTGAGATCGCCTCCGAAGCCCAAAATTTTATTACCGACAAGGAGCTCTTTCAAAAAACCCTCGCTAAGCCCGATTATTTTTTGGAAGCAATCGGCTTAGTTCACGATCGGATGAAAATCTTGAGCGAAACGGAGGGATTAATCAACTACTTTTTCACCGCTCCCGAATATGATCCAGCGCTCTTAATCGCTAAAAAATCGACCAAAGAAAATACCTTGGCCGCCCTCAAAGCGGCTGCTACTGTGGTTGGCGGGCTCAAAACTATGGCGCTCGATGAAGTTGAGCCAGCTCTGCGCGGTGCCGCAACAGATCTAAAAATTAAAGATGGCGAACTGCTCTGGGCCGTCCGAGTCGCTCTATCTGGTCGCGACGCTTCACCGGGGGCATTTGAATTATTATCTGTAATTGGCAGGGAAGAGTCTTTGAAGCGCCTTAATTCTGCTATCGCTAAATTCAGGTAATTATTGTTGACGGCCACCCTGTTTTAACGCATTGTTAAAGCACATGGAGGGTTTGTTTATATCCACTTACATGGGAGAGGGGGTTTTAGAGTATGGCTCCACAGATTCAACGTGCCAGACGGCGATTTGACGGAGTTTACCAAGCCACTAGGGGAAAAATCCTTTGCGAGTACAATCTCCACCCAGTCAGGTTCTTCTCGGTATTTTTTTCCGTAGTTGTGTTACTCGGAGTAATCGCCTTCTTTAAGCCGGTTAGTGCCAGTATCGGTCTGCATCTAGACCAACGGGAGCTACAAAACAAATACCCGAATTTTTGGACATTGGCCGAACAAAAGAAGATCTCTCCAAGCAGCGATAAATATTTTATTGGAGACGAGCCGGTAGTGCCAAGTTCAAGCCCAGTTGTACTGGCCGTGGCCAGCGATTCTACAAACATTGAAGTAACCGCCGACAGCGCGCACGAAGATATTGGTCAAAATCCTAACCAGTTCACAAAAAGCGTTAGCGTCGAACAGGTTGAAAGGGGGACGAAAATCTCCCAAAAGGAGACCGATGGGCAAGCTGGCCTGTACAGAATCAAAGCCCAAGACAGGGTGACCGGTGCTGTTACGGCTGAAGAAACCATCGCTTGGGGGGTATTGGCGTTCAACCCAGACTATTCAATCTACCCGACTGATACATCCGCCACTTTGGCGATGGCGGTCCTTGATGACCGAGGCAAGATGATCTGTGACGCCTCGCTGACGATCGAGATTACCGATCCAAACGGCAACAAAAAAATCTTATCGACCGAAAATGAGCTAGTGCTGGTAAATAATGCGTGTCTAATCTACGGCCCTACTTCTGAACCAGATTATATTGCCAATTATCAAACCGGCACTGAAGGCGATTATCAAGTCACGATAAAGGCACGTGTAGGAAGCGGTGTACGAACGCTCCACGACAAGTTTTCAGTTAAAGATAATCAGCCGTTTTACTTGCAGCGAGTCGGGGCGACTCGGACTTTTCCGAACGCTGAATATGTCTACAAACTTAATTTTCAGCCCAAAGTTGACGGCCAATATCAACTCACCGAAACTGTGCCGGCCGAGTTCATTATTTCCGACACCAGCGCCAAGATTACAGAGGTCGGTGATGTCAAAAAATTAGTCTGGCAAGTTGACGCCAAAGCTAAAGCAGACCAAACGTTGATGTTCGGTTACAAAGGGCCGCTCAAATCACCGCATCTTTATACTTTCGGCCCCGCCGAAGTCAGCTATGTCGCTGACGCTCGCTCTTCGTCGATAACTCAAAGTCAGCAATCAGCCAGCCGCAAGCTGCAAGCTGAAAGCTGGACCGAACCTCGGGCCTGGCAGATCGCCTCCGATGCGCCCTCCACCGTCAACTGGGATGGCAGCTCAAGTGCCAACTGGTCAGATGGCGCCAACTGGTCAACCAATGCCATACCACAGGCTGGCGACAACTTAGTTTTCCCGGCTGGTGCTGCAAATAAATCCAATTCCAACGATCTCGGCGAAAATATGCTGTTTAACTCGATTACTTTTAATGACAGTGGCTACACCCTGGCTGGCAACACAATTATTGTCGGCCAAGGATTAAACGGCATCACCGACGCCGTAGTTTCTGGCGGAAACACCATTAGTCTTAACTTGCGCGTTGATGTAACTCGTTGGTTAACTGTCACCAATAGCGGTGAAACGTTAACAATTTCGGGAACGATTGCTGGCGTTGGCGGTATCACCAAAGAAGGTCAAGGCAAGTTGGTTCTATCTGGCGCAAATACCTACGGCGGCGTCACCAAAATTAACGGCGGTGATATTAGCGCACGAAGCAACACGGCTCTCGGCACCATCGCCACCGGCACGGAAGTTGTAGGAGAAGCGGCGTTAGAATTACAAGGCACAATCGCTATCGGTCGCGAGCCGCTAACGCTGCGTGGCTACGGCGAATCGAGCGGCGGCGCGCTTAAGAACGTTTCGGATAGTAATAGTTTTGATGGGCTGATCACTATTGCCGGTATCGCTGAAATTCAATCTGATTCTGGCACACTCACGCTAAACGGCGGCGTCACTGGTGCGGCAATCCCACTTGTTCTTGATGGGGCTGGCAATATTACGTTTGCCAAAGCCCCGGTCGCAAACACCAGCGGCTTAATCACTAAAAACGGCGCCGGGACGCTAACGTACAATTTCCCTAACACCTATACTGGTTTGACAACCGTCAATGCCGGGACGCTGACCTACGGGGTCGATAACGCGATACTGTCTGGTGGTATCACCGTTAACGGCGGGACTGTCGATATCGCCACGTTCTCCGATATGGTCGGAACGGTGACGCTCGGGACGCTGGCCGGTGGGAGCGGCATTATTACTGGCTCGACCGGTGTGTTGAGCAGTGCGTCGTATGTGGTGTATGTCGGAACGATTAGCGCCATTATCGCCGGTGACGGTGGCACTTTAGCGAAATCGACCCCGGGAACGGTGACCCTAACTCGTCCAAATCTATTCAGCGGTGCGACCACGGTCACCGTCGGCACCCTGAAGATTCAAGACAGCTTGGCGCTGGGCGTGATCGACGGCATTACCACTGTTTCCGCCGGTGCGACGTTGCAAGTTGATGGCACTGGCTTGTCGATCCCCGAATTTATAACTATCTCGGGTGTCGGCCTTTTAAACCAAGGTGTGATCTGGAATTCAACCGGCAGCAACACCGTTACTGGCCTGGTGACCATGGCGGCCGCTTCAACTATTAAGGCTGATGTTAGTACTACCATTACGTACGCGACGAACGGTTTCACTGGAGCGTTCGGCTTAACCGTCAACGGGGATGGAGACACGACAATTTCCGGGCCGATTGCGACGACGAGCGGTACGCTCTCAAAAAATGGCCCTGGCACGCTCACCCTCACCGCCTTCAATCCCTACACCGGGGCCACCACAATCAATACCGGCACGCTCACCTTGAACAGTAACGGCGCCATCACTATGTCAGCTTCGATCGCCATCAACTCAAACGGGAAACTAATCGCTGATAACAGCAGCGTGGTCACTGATCGCATTGGCGACGCTGTCGCCGTCTCCATGAACGGTGGCTCTTGGGACTTTTACGGTAGCTCCAGTACCAATACGCTCGCGACCGCCGGCACGCTCACGATGACCGGCGGGAAGAATGCCATCACCGTTTTTGCCGGTACCGGCGGTTACACGATTATGCGGTTTGCTTCATTTTCCCGGACCGCTGGCGCCAGAGGCCTATTTCGAGGTGCTAGTCTGGGCGCGACCCCAGCGGCCAACGTGGCCACAATTTTGTTCACCACGGCTCCAACGCTGCTCGGCGACGATGGCGTGGCCGGGACCTCGGCCGTCAGTATTATGCAGGGCGTATTTGGTGACAACTCAACCTCCGGAACTGGGACCGACATGGTCACCTACGGTCGCGGCAACAATAATGGCTTACGGCTCTTGAACGGCGCTGGCTTCAGCAATGAATACACCACAAATTTCTTGACCACCAACGCTAATATTAAAATCTCGTCCGCTACCGCCGCTATCACTTCGCAAATTAATTCGCTCATTCTCGATTCCGGCGCCAGTATCACTAACCCCGGTTCGGCCCAAACAATCACTTTTATGTCCGGCAATATTCTTAACCTTGAGGCTAGCGGGTCGATTGCCGGTGCTAACACCACCCTGGCCGCCGGAGCGGTTGAGTTTAGTATTAGCACGCCCCAAAGCCTCACGATCTCGTCTCTCATTACTACCACGGGCGGACTGACCAAAGGCGGCACAGGCACACTAACCTTCTCTACCGCCAAGACGTACACCGGTCTGACTTCGGTTAACGATGGAACCTTGATCTACGGCATTAACGATGCGATTAGCTCGGGTGCGGTTACAGTCAACGACGCCACCTTAGATATCGCTACTTTTACTGACACTGTTGGGGCGGTCGTGGTCCAAGGCGGCACCATTACCGGGACTAGCGGTGTCCTGACAGCAACCTCCTACGATCTTCGGGCCGCCACGATAAATGCAATTTTAGCAGGCTCAGGAACGCTAACCGTGGTAAACACCAACGAACGCACCGATGCCGTCACGACGCTATCTAGGGACAATACCTTTACTGGTTCGATTGCGCTGACGAGTGGAGTCTTAAAGCTTGGTGGTGCTGGCGGTGGATCAAACACCCCCTTGGGGACAACTGCGGCAGGCATTACGATGACGAGCGGGGCGATGTTAGATCTGAATGGCTACACGCTTGTAACGAGTGAAGCAATTTCAGCGACCGGCACTGGCATTGCTCTACAGGGCGCAATTATTAACAGCTCAGCGAGTACGGTCACATATAACGGTGTGATTACGCAAACCGCGGCTGCTCGGATTGGGGCAAATTATGGGAAGATTATCATCGGGACCGGCGGCATCACTGGCACCTTTAACCTAACTCTTGGTGGCTTTGGCGATATTGACGTGACGAGTGCTATCACTATTAGCACCGGCACGATCACCAAAGACGGTTTCGGAATTTACACACCTTCAAGTGCGAGTTCTACATACACCGGTCTGACGACGGTTAGCGCCGGAACACTGAAGCTTGGAGTTTCGGGCGGTGCAACGAATACCCCGTTGGGGACTAATGCTGGCGGTGTGACCGTTACCGCCGGTGCGACGCTTGATATGAATGGCTTCTCTTTGGCGACAGTCGCCGATACCTTAACGATAAATGGAACTGGTTCCGGGACCGGAGATTTTGCAGCTGGCGCATTGGTGAATTCATCTGGAACGGGCGTTACATATGTCGGGGCTATCGTTCTCGGCTCAGCGACAACCGTCAAATCAAACTCTGGAACAATCACCCTAACAACCGGCGGTATTACGGGTGCGTTTGCCTTAACGCTGGGTGGTACGGCGAGTAGTACAATTTCTGGTGTGATCGCGACCGCTGCCGGGACGATCATCAAGATTGATACCGGGACGTGGACGTTGTCGAGCGTAAATACCTACACGGGCGCAGCGACAATTTACCAAGGAACAATTAAGAATGGGATCGCCGCTGCGGCCGGCGGTGGTCCGCTAGGGACGGCTGCTGGGGCAACAACAATTTTTAGCGGCGGCGTACTAGACATGAATGGTTTTTCGCTTAGCGCCTTAGCAGAAGGGTTAACGATCAACGGCTTCGGCATCGAGAGCGGTGGCGCCATGGTCAATAACTCTGGAAGCGGCGTAACCTATTTGGGGACACGGGCCCTCGGGTCTGACACTCGAACCACCAACTCCGGCGCCGGCCTGTTAACCCTAAGTGGAATTCAGAGCGGCGCCTTTGAATCTCGCTACGGGGGAGCGGGCAATATCACCATTTCGGTGGCGATTGCCGCGACCGCCTCATCATTCTGGAAAGATGGGGCCGGAACAGTCATCTTGAGCGCCGCTAACGGTCATACCGGGGTGACGACGGTCGCGGCTGGGACCTTACAATACGGTATTCTCAACACGCTGGCAGCTGGCGCGGTGGTAGTGAACGGCGGAACGCTCAACATCGTTTCGTTTAGCGATACGGTCGGTGCGGTGACGTTAGTTGACGGTATGATTTCAGGTACAACCGGAATATTAACAGCAACCGGATACACTTTTGAAAGTGGCACGATCAGCGGAATTATCGCTGGTGCGGTGGCCGTCAATAAGTACACGGCCGGTACGGTTGTCATCTCCGGCGTCGAAACGATCTCCAGTACCCTGACTATCCACGCCGGAACAATCGAGATCAGCGGCTCTGGTTCGGCGGTCGGTGTCACGGCAATTACTATCAACCTCGGTGCGACCTTAACGCTTGATAATTCAACGACGGCTGTGGCCAGTCGTCTGCTTGATACGATTGTCCTGACCATGAACGGCGGTAATTTTAATTACAAGGGCAATACCGCCAGCACCGCCGCCGAGACGATCGGACAGCTCCTTTTTTCATCTGGTCACAACACGGTTACCGTGACGCCGGGCGCCGGCGGATCGACGACGCTGACGGCGGCGACTAACCCGGGCATCAATCGTACGGCCGGCGCGACAGTGTTGTTTCGTGGGACAAGTCTTGGCTCGACCCCGGCCGCCAACATCTCGACCTTAAAGTTTACAACGGCGCCGATCGTTGTCGGCGGCGGCGGCGGTACGGGTACCACCACCATCAGTATTATCAAAGGCGCGTATGGGGACAATTCCCTGACTGGAACAGGGACAGACATGGTGACCCATAACGTTGGGAACACCAACGGTTTGCGACTTCTGAACGGACCTGGGTTTTCCGGTGAGTATGCAGCGAACCTGGGTACCGCTAGTGCCAACGTGAAATTGACAGGGGATACGGCCGCCACGACGACCAATACCAATTCGATTGTTCTGAACGGTGGCGGCGTCACGAACGCCTCGGTGACGTTGCCGATCGCCGCCACCGCCTTAGCCGGAAACATTTTAATTGCGACCGCCCATAACATTGCCGGCGCGAATACGGTGCTTGGTATAACAACATTCGAACTCAATGTTTTAGCGAACGCGGCCTCAACCGTTTCGGCCACCGTTGGTACGGCCACGACTGGGTCGCTTACCCTGAGCGGGAGCGGGAATGTGACCTTTAGCGCGGCGAATCCATATACCGGTACAACCTTTATTAATAATGCGACGTATACCTATGGCGTGGCTAACGCGATCAGTTCCGGTGCGGCAACGGTGATTGGCGGCACCTATAATCTTAACGGCAACTCCGATACGATCGGCGCCCTGAACGCGACAGGTGGCACCATTGCCACCGGCGCGGGCACCTTAACGCTTGGCGGTACTGTCACTACCGTCGCCAACGCCAATGTAACCTCGATAATTACTGGGAACCTCGCGCTGGGGGCAAACCGAATCTTTAACGTTGGTGACGGCCTGGTCGATAACGACCTCGTTGTTTCGGCGACGGTCACCGGCGCCTTTACCGTGACGAAAAGTACGGGCACTGGGGTCTTAGTATTATCGGCGACCGACAGTACCTATAGCGGTAGCACCACGATTAGCACCGGAACGTTTCGGTTCGGCAGTGGGGGGAGTGGCGCTAACGGTCCGCTCGGGACGACGGCCGCGGCGACTATTATTTCTAGCGGTGCGTCTCTTGATCTGAATGGCTATTCGTTAGCGACTGCCGAAGGACTGACTATCAGCGGTACGGGTGTTGGGGCAAACGGGGCAATTATGAACACATCATCGGCCGCCGCAACTTACCAGGGTCTAATAATCCTCGGCGCGGCGGCAACGATTACGTCGAACTACGGCGATATTACCATTTCCAATACCGGCAGTATGACTGGTACCGGATTTGCGTTGACCTTGCGCGGTGCCGGGAATGGTTCAATAGCCACTCAAGTCAATACTTCCACGGGTGGTTCAAGGGTTAAAAATGGCTTAGGCACCTGGACGGTTTCGGGCGATGGTGGCTACACCGGCGTAACGACAATTACTCTGGGCGTATTAAAACTGGGTGCGGCTGGTGGCGCGACTAATACGCCGCTCGGCACAACCGGTACCAATACGACGATTGCCAGCGGAGCGATGCTGGACTTAAATGGTTTTACTCTTGGTACGGCCGAGCCCTTATCGATACAAGGCACCGGTATCGCCAACGCCGGGGCGATTACAACCAGCTCGGGGATCGCGACGAGTTACTCGGGGGCAATTACGATTGCGACCGCTTCCCGTATAACGAACTATGGCAACGGGACATTCTCACTCAGCGGTGCAATTGCAGGCGGTGCCGTGGCCTTAACGACCGTCAACGCGCCGGGAACAATTACCCAGACAAGCGCCAGCGTCTGGTCGGGTACGACATCGTCTCTCACAAAAGAAGGCTGGGGGACGACGATTTTGGCGGGTCAAAACTCAATCACTGGCTCGATGACCGTCAGTTCCGGCACTCTCCAGCTCGGGGCAAACGGCGGCGCGGCGAATACTCCGACCGGGACTATTGCCGGAGGCGTGATTGTTTCGGCCGGTGCCGTGTTTGATTTGAGCACCTTCGTGTTGGGCGGCGCATCCACCTGGGAGCCACTAACCCTTAACGGTTCGGGCATCAAAAACGGCGGCGCCTTAATTAGTGCCGCCACCAGCGGTAATAACTTTGGCGTGGTGACTTATGGATCGAGTGCCCGCGTCGTCAACAACGCTTCGGGGACGATTACCTTTGTCGGTGCGCCAACCGGAACCTTTAACTACGTTTTCGGCGGGACAGGTCCGATCACTATTACGGGTGTAATGCCGGCGGTGGCGATTACCATCACCAAATATGACTCTGGGATCCTGCTCTTAAATGGTGCACATCTCAGCACTGGACTGATTCGTATTAACGGCGGGACGGTCAGATACGGCGTGGCCAATGCGATTCTGGTGAACGCCGTGACCATTGCCGGCGGGACGCTCGATATTAACGGTCAGACCGATGCCGTTGGTGCCATTATCCTGATGAGCGGCACGATTACCAACGGCGGCGCGGCCGCGACGCTAACTGGAACAGCCTATACGTTTTACGGGGGCGCCATTACCGCAGTGCTGGCCGGAACGGCAATCGCAATGGCGAAAAACACCGGCGCCACGCTGACGATCAACCAAGCTTTGACGAATACCGGTACCTTAACTATCAACGCCGGCACGGTCCAGTATTTGGCTAGCAACGTCGTGGCTAACACCGCCGCGGTCATCGTGGCTGGCGGCACGCTGGATATCGGCGCGCAAACGGATACCGTGGCCGCCGTGACCCTGACCAGCGGAGCGATCACTGGCAGTACCGGAATTTTAACCGGCACTTCCTACGCCGTTGCCAGTGGCACGATCAGCGCGATTTTAGCCGGCGCGGTTACTCTGGCCAAAACCACGGCCGGTACGGTCACGCTCTCGGGTGTGAATACGTACTCGGGCGTTACGACGATCAGCGGTGGAGTCTTAAGTGTTGGCACTATTGGTAATGGTGGTGTGGCCGGGAACCTGGGAGCGGCGCCGGCCGCCGCATCCAATATTGTTTCCAATACCGGTACCGGGACATTGCAATATACCGGCACGACCTCGTCGACTGACCGCAGCATTACGACGACCGCGGCGATCACTTTAAATCTTGATATTACAAATCCTGCCGCAGCGCTAACCATTTCGGGGACGACGACTGTAACGACTGCGCCGTTCACGAAAGTTGGACCAGGGACACTGATCTTGTCGGGCACGAACGGTCATACGGGGCTAACCACGGTCCTGGCTGGGACGCTAAAAGAGGGCGTCGCCAGTGCACTCTCAACGGGAGCGTTAACTGTTACGAACGGGACATTCGATCTCAATAACTTCTCGGATAGTGTCGGGACAACCACTCTTACTAACGGTGGGCAGATGATCGATTCCGGCGGTACGACCGCGGTTTTGACTAGTACAGCAACTTACGCATTGCAAAGCGGTAAGATCAGCGCCCGACTGGGTAGCGCCGTTGCTGCCGGTATCTCTAAAACGACAACGGATCGGGTTATTCTTTCCGGCGACAATACGTTTACCAGCACCTCTATAGCCTTGAGTGCCGGCGCCCTGAACCTTCAAAGCAACAACGCGCTCGGCGCTGCCGGTACGACCTTAACGACCACCATTACCTCGGGCGCGGCTCTGGAAACCCAAAATAATATTACGATTCCCAGCACCAAGCCAATTACGGCTAACTTGGGCGGCGTTAACAACAGTGGCGCAATTAGGAATATCGCCGATGCCAATACGATTCAAGCCAACATCGTGCTTGGTGTGACCAACACTCGGGTGAACTCGGACAGCGGCACCCTCACCTTCCCAACCGTCTCCGGTAACACCAACAATTTAATTGTGGGCGGCGCCGGCAATACGACAGTTACCGGTATTATTAGCACTACATCTGGCACCTTAACCAAAGACGGTGCAGGCACATTGACGCTTCAAGGCAATAACAGTTATACGGGTCTGACAACGATCAGCGCCGGTGTCGTGAATGTTCGGCATGCCGCAGGTCTTGGCACAATTGCGGCCGGTACCTCCGTCGCCGCTGGCGCGGCCCTGCAAATACAAGGGATCGTCACCGTTGGCGCCGAAACGTTAACGCTCAATGGCACGGGCGTTGCCAGCGACGGAGCGTTAAGAAATATCACCAACAATAATACTTATCAGGGTAATATTACTCTCAATACTACCAGTTCGATTGGCTCCGATGCCAACACGCTCACTCTAAGCGGAACAATAACTGGCGGTGCATCCATTGGCTTAACTAAAGTTGGTGCCGGCGAGGTGTCAGCTTCCAATACGGTCACGGTTGGTGGCGACCTAACGATTTCAGCGGGAACCTTAACTGCCTCCAGCAACACCATTACGGTTAGCGGTAACTGGTCTAATAGCGGCACATTTACGGCCGGCGCGAGTACGGTGGTATTAAATGGGGGCGCCACCCAGACTTTATCCGGAACCATGACCACCACCAGCGCATTTAACAACCTAACCGTGACTAACGCCTTCGGTACCAACGCCTCGGACTGCGAACGAACCAGCTTTGTGGCCTCGATCGATTTCGATGCTGCGGCCACGGTGACAACAAACCTAGTCTTTACGACCGCCAGTACCAGGGTGGAATTCAACAGCGGGTCAACCTATGCTTTTACCAACATCAACTGGAACGGTCAGGCATCAGGTACGAAAATTTACTTCCGCAACTCGGACGCTTCCGGTACCTGGTTATTAAAAGTCACCGGCACCCAAACTGCGGTCTCGTTTATTAATGTCTCCCGCTCCGACGCATCGGTCGTCGGCGGTAACGCCATTGTCGCCAACGACGGCACCAACACCGATTGCACCAATAACACCAACTGGACATTCCCGAGTAGCAATACTGCCCCAAATGCGCCAACTAGCTTGGCCCAAAAGCGCACAACCGATGTGGCGCTCGCCACCGGTGATTGGACCAATGAAACATCCGTTAAGTTTACGGCAACCGCCAGCGACACCGATAATCCCGACACACTGAAGCTCTGTATTGAAGCAATTGCGATTGCCAGCAATTTTACTAACACCGACACCGGCTGTGGAAGCTTAACCGCCTATAGCGGTACACCAATCACTGTTACCGTCACCTTGTCTGGCCTAGTTACCAGTACCGAGTACAAATGGCAGGCGAGAATCAAGGACACGGCTGATGCCGCTTCGGCCTGGAGCGATTACGCCGCCAATGGGTCTAGTCGCGATTTTGGTGTTGATACAACCGCTTGTACGACCGCCACCGTTTACGATGGCAGTTCCGCTGGTGTAGATGCCGACTTTAACGATAGCTCGCTAACGGCGCTATCAGGCAACTGGGATGCTTTTACTTGTACTGTTTCGGGTCTGCAGAAGTATGAGTACTCAATCGGCGTGACCGCCGGCGGTACGACAATCAAGGGCTGGACCGATAACTCGACGACAGCATCGGTCACCGCCGGTAGCTTGATTTTACACACTAATGAGCTCTATTTCATTAACATCCGAGCGACCGACAACGCCAGCAACGTTTCGTCAGTGGTGTCGTCTAATGGCCAACAGGTTTTACCGTCGTTAAGTTTTACTATGGGCAGTAACACGATTAGCTTTACTAATTTAAATAGCACCAACAACCGACTCGACACTAAAACCGTTAGTCTAACCACCAGCACTAATGCTTTCGGCGGTTATATTATTCGCCAGTACGCCGGTGGCTTACTAACCGACGGTACCAATACCATACCGATGTTCTCGGCTGGCTCGTACGCCGCACCAGCTTCGTGGGGGACAGGGTTTTGCTCGGGTACAACTTGTGGTTACGGCTATACATCTAACGACACAACTATCCAAGGCAGCAACTTATTTAGTAGTGGCACGCTTTATGCCCCCTTTAGCCAAACTCCTTCTGGCGATATTGTGGCCGATCACACCGCCGCCGTTGACGGTACGAGCGGTGCAGTTAGCAACGAGTCGTTCACTATTACCCATAAAGTCGCCGTAACCGCTCTACAAGCGGCCAAAACCTATCAAGCAACAGTCTACTTGATTGTCACTGGCACTTTTTAATAACCAACGAAGCGACGCAAATCAACTCTAGCTTGACAGTTGCCAAAGAAAATAATTACAGTAAAGTTACAGCATGAGGGGAACAACGCTGCGACGTTTCGGAATATATTTATCAATCACAGTTCTTTTAGTCGCCTTTAGCCCAATTCAGGATACGGCTTTGGCGGCGGCCATTAGTACTGCTTCCGACACAATGTCCACCATCAAGCAGAGCGTTAACGCTGACCACACCATTCAGTTCATCACTCCTACTGGTGTCGCGGCCGGCGAAACTATTACTTACGCCTTCCCAACCGGTTTTACCCTGCTGGCCGAAGCGGTTAATAACTTTGACTTTGCCGTCAGTGCCGCTGGCTCGTGTGCCAGCTTTACCGATAAAGCTCTGGCCCTAACCGCTTCTGGTGCAACCTGGGGGTTAGACGTCACCAGCCAAACCATCACCGTTACATCGGGAACAGATACCATCGCTGCTGGTCGTTGCGTGCAGCTAGAAGCTGGCACAGTTGCCACCGACGGCACCACTGGTGCGGCTAACACCATTGTCAACCAGACGGCGGTCCAAAATACCACCGACGCCAAAATAGTAATTGATGGTAGTATGGTCGATACCGGTACGATTGCCGTCGAAATTGTGACCGACAACACCTTGGCGGTCACTGCCACCGTTGACCCAAGCATTACTTGTGCCGTCGATGGTAACATCGCCCAATTTGGGACGTTTGTGACCAGCACGGTTGACACCGCCAGTCAAACGCCGATCTGGACCATTAGCACTAACGCCAACACTGGCTACAACTTGTCGGTTAAATCGGCCGGCAATGCCACCAACGCTGGACTATATAGTTCCTCTGCCGCCTATGTAATCAAGTCGGCTGACGGTTCTGAAAACTCAACGGCTGACTTAAGCGTGGCCGCGACGATCGGTTATGGTATGCAGGCAAGCAAAGCGAACGGCGACGCCGGCTCCGCCGCGTCCACTATTTCATCGCCTTACACGTCAACTAGCGATACGGTTGGTCGCTTACAGCTCACTGCGCAAACCGTCTCGTCAGCCGGTGGGCCAGTTTCCAACGCCACCGTTACCACGACACTTAAAGCCAAAGTCACTGGTTTAGTGCCACCCGGCGCCTACGTTGATACCCTTACTTACGTTTGCAGCGGAATCTATTAATCTGATGAGGCAGCGTCTCCACCTGCTTACCAAACTCTTTTTGGCTCTTTTGGTGGGTGGCGTTATTTTTATTTCGGCTACTCGGGCACAAACTGACACCGGCATTACTTTCGGTATAACGATTGCGCCAGTTATAGACGAATTTAGCTCTGAATCGGGAACAACAACGTCGCGAACAATCAAGATTACTAATCCCATTCAGGAGGTGGTCACCCTTTATCCACAAGCGCTTAATATTTACTCCGATAACGACAAGGGTCAGCCAAAATTTTACAGCCTGAACGAACGTAACTCGCGCTACTCTGTTTCCGACTGGATTACATTCTCCAAGCCGTTAATAAGGATTGCGCCAGGTGAAGTTGAAGAATTTGCCTACAAGCTAACCGTCCCCAAGGATGCCGAGCCCGGTGGCCATTACGGTGCGGTGCTGTTTTCAACCAAACCGCCAGTTGTCCAAACACCAGACCCTAAAAATAGTCAAGTCAGCGTGGTTGGTCTAATCGGCACGCTCGTACTGCACACGGTTCCTGGAGCGGTCGTTCAGAAAGCAACTCTAACTAATTACTCTGCGCCAACAATTTTAATCCGGGCACCAGCCAATTTTTCACTAACTTTCCAGAACACCGGTAATGTTCATATTAAACCAGTTGGCGAGATAAAGGTTCGCAATCTTTTTGGGGAAGTAACGACCAGCCTGAAGGTCAACGACGGCGGCGGTAGCGTTCTGCCGGAAAGCACTCGAAAATATGAAACCAGCTGGAAATTTAACTGGCAGCAGATCGGTAAATTTACCGCCTCTGCCGTCGTTACTTTTGGTACACCCGAGCAGCAAATAATCTCTGTTAGAACCTTTTACATCATTCCAGTTTGGTCGCTAGTGTTATCTGGCCTGATTATATTAATAATTATTTGGTTGATTTTCCGGCGCCAACGCCGAGCGAAAACTATGCCACCGCCACCAACCTCACCACCGTCACCACCGGAACCAAAACGACCAGGATTTGCGATGCGCTAATTAAATAAACCAACGGCTAACGATTCTCCAGATCCGTTTTAATAGAGCGGGAATTGGTCGCTCGTCGCGTTGATAAACCAAGCCGGGTTTGGAAAAATTAAGACTGGACTTGATTGACTGATATTGCTCGATAATTGATTGCGAATAAGGAACTTCTTTACCGTCGACTTCGCCCAACACTACTCGAGGTCGAGTTTCCTCGGCGGTATTGCTAATGATTTTTTGGATAGTCAAATTTTGATCGACCACAATTATTCGCTGGGGCAGAACTGTTGCAACTACTGTGATTGTGCTTGAGGTGGTTTCGGTCGCCAACAGTAGTGCGTTAGCCAGTAGCACCGTCAATAAGGTGATGAGGCCGTAGCTAATTAGGTTGAGACTCCTTTTCATAGCTAAAATCTCACCACCTTAGCGTACACCAAATACCCGCTCGTGGAGTCATTTGGAAAGAATGGAAACATAATATAGAACCGATGATCGATAAAGAGGCGATACGGCCGTAAGCGTTTTAACGACTGCTCGGGACTCTCATTGAGCACGCCAAGTGAAGACGCTCGTGAGATGCCAATGAAATTTGGTTGGGGTAAATCCTGACCGTTGCTGTAAGAAACCGTCAGGTTATCTATCTGCTGATAATACAGTTTAAATTGCTTGGCTATCGTGGCTATCTTAGCCGAATCACCTTCAGTGAAAGCGGTAAAAATCTCTCTATTGCCTATAAGTTTTTGATACCGAGAATTAGCGCGCTCGCTGGCCAAGAACCAACTACCGACAAGTAAAAGCAGAAAAATAGTACCCAATAAAACCCACCGATCACGAATTGATCGTTTCTTCGTCATGTTTGCGGATTACCCAGTAGATAACGGCAATGGCCAGGATTGTTAACAACATTGAGCGGGTGCCGTTGCCGGTATTGATTCGATTCAGAGATGCGTCAAGCAGTTGCAACTCCTTGGTAGCTTCACTCTTTGGTAGATAGTAAATAATAAAAACGCCGCCACTATTGCCCAAATCAACTCGACTGGCCTCTACAAATGTTTCAGTCCCTTCGAAATTGATTTCTTCATCACGGAAGGTTTGGGCGCCGGCTATCAGCGCCGCGACCGCTCGATCCTCCTTAATATTAGTAGTTTTTGAGCGGACCCCATTGTTATCAAAGAGTATGTTGCCGTCGATATCCGTTACAACAGATTTAAATGTTGCGTAGTCACTTTTTAGGGCGGCCGCTTGGAAATGATCATTGAGGGCGCTTAAACGGACGGCACTACAAACGATTGCTTGCAAATCTTGACCCTTTAAGAATGGGGCGCAATAATTGATTGACGCCGCGCCGTCCTTGAGAGTGTAGTAAACTTTACTAGCCGACCCTCTTTTCGTTTCGATTATATTTTTATAATACGGCTGACTAGAGGCGTTCGTCCCCAACAGCTGTTTTAGGGGGTCACTATCAAGATTTACCGCGATCACTACGCCAGTTTTATCTAGCACAAACAGCCCACTCCCGATCCCAGTCACGTCATGTTGTTGGTCGATAATTTTCGCAAGCGCCACTTTGTCGCCGCCGATCACGGCCGTCACTGCCGGTCCGTAGTTAGTTAGACGAGAGGTGATATTGTAGACTTCGTTGAAGTAGTCGCTGACTACGGATACACTACCAGCGTGAAGAATATCCAATTCGGCCCAATATTTTTTCTCAAAGGCCTGTAAGTAATGAGTTTTAATTTTCTGACCGGTGTAACTATTATTGAGATATGTAGAAAAACCGAAAATAATAACCGCTACTAAGACCACCCTCATAATTATCCGGTGGCGTTTTAGTAGTTTTTTCCCCTTCCAAACCATGATATTCATATTCACTTTACCACATTGCCGGGTAGTATTTTCCTCACCCAAGAGACGGGTAATTGACTCTGGTTTATGATAAAATTGCAGAAGTATTTTCGCTCCGGGATCGGCTAAGGGCAGGCCTGCAGAATCTGGATCTGCCAACCTTGGCCCGCCCCGCACTTTACAGTCGTTATGCTCCCGAGTCGTCTACTACGAACTGACACTTTCTGTTCCGGGATCGTCTAGCGGTAGGACTGCAGATTCTGGATCTGCCAACCTTGGTTCGAATCCAAGTCCCGGAACAAAGTGTGTCAGTGAGAAGCGAGTCCGCCAACAAGCGGACGACAATGGTAGGACGCTAGGTTCTGGTCCTAGTAACCGGGGTTCGAATCCCTGCTCGGGAACAGTTTAGGGTTGGTAACGATTGCCTCCTTTAACGATGAGCGTTGCTTCCTTTGCCAATCTTTTTGTGATGTACTACACTTAATGAAGGTACGATCAGGGAAATTAAATGTGGCAAATTGGCCTAATGACTCTTGCTCGGACAGCAATTTTCAAGTAGAGTGTGACTTGCACGTTAGGTTATAGGCTGTTGCGGAGTTGAAAAGCAGAAAGGCTCTACTGCGGAGTGTTATTAGACTGGCTTGCCGGTATCGAACGCACTACGATGAAGGAATGTCGCCCTTCCAACTCCACAATAGCTCATAACCCTTGAGATAATTCTCGTCTCGTACCCGAAGGCAAGTGACAACGTAATTCATTTCTTCAATTACACCGTCCTCAAGGTCGGTCATTTTTGTTTCAATCGAGCAAAGGTACATAAATTTCCCAATCATTTTGAAGAAGCAAAGGCTGCCTCGCTTGCTGGTTTTATTAAGATAAACTCGATCAGGGAAACGCACAATTTTAGCCATATTTTTCAAAACTACATCAAACTCCTCGGCAGGCTTTCGGTCGTATAGGTGTTTGATAACTCTGGTTGTAATGTGCACTTTAGCGATAGTTAAATTGCAGCCTTGCCTGGTAGCGAGGGTCAAATTAGTAAGATAAAGAGTCAAATCGACAACAATGGCCTCTGGGTCTGTTCCTTCAATACGTTCCGAGAAGGCTTTATCGAGACTGCTTTCCATCTCGTCCATAATAAGTCAAAAGTTGAACCCTGTCTTCAGGGCTGGCTGAAACAGCTCTAACTCCTGCTGAAACGAAAATTTGCTTCGTACGAGAAGCCAGCTCGGCGGATAGTTAGTACAAATCAATGAAATTACGTTAAGATAAAAACTATGATGGGTGGGAGGGGTTTTATAGGAGGGCGATTAATCCATTCCGGTCAAAAGTTTTGGCGAAGATTGTCGAGCCGACGGCGGGTAAATATTTTAATCGTAGTTGGAGTTTTAACACTGATTGTCGGTGGCTTACTTCGTAATGATTTTACGGCTCAAGAGATTGGCTCGAACGAAGCCCATAACGGTTTACCGCAACTACCGGCCGAACAAGGTGGACCGGTTATCTATCGCCCGAGCGAGAGCGTTTTGCCAGGCGAAACCCTTAACCTGACTGGCGGTAACTTTAGTGCCCAAGCGACGGCCGTGATCCAGTTGATCAACAACAACGGCACACGCGCCGCTAGCCGCGCCTTGACCCTCGAGAATCAGAGCGCTTTCTTAATTCAAGCCACCGTTCCTGCCGATTTGACACCCGGCCTCTGGTCGGTTTGGGTCGAACAAATTGTCGACAAGACATTGGTGGCCAGTAACGAAGTTTATATTAACGCCCCCGATGTGAGCCACTACCCAACTCCCGACGTTGCTCCGGGCGAGAGCCTTGCTATTTACGGTCGGAACCTCACAAAAGATAAAAACGACGCTAACGGTTACCGGCAAAGTGCGGTGGTTTTCAAACATAATGGAACAAGCCTGACGGCATCGGTAACGGGTGGCGATTGGTTCCATTTGGTTGTCAAAGCCCCAGCGGGATTGCAACCGGGTACCGACTACGATGTCTATGTCTCGAATGGTTTGGGTGGTGAGCTAGGCTTGATTAAAGCCCAAAGCGATAAGCCGCTCAAAGTGGTGGCCGCCGGGACAGCCGATACCTTGGGACTTGGCGTCAACTGGGCTCGCAAACTGGATTTCGTCAACGATGCATCCCGAACCTACAACGTTAAAACCGACCCGCGCCTTGCTCGTAAAGCCGTTGGTGACGGAGTAACCAACGATCGGCAAGCGATTCAAGAAGCCATTGACGCGGCCGCCGCTGGAGGTGGTGGAGTAGTCTACCTGCCGCAAAGTACCTACTACGTTAGTATTGGCACAAACGACACTATTGTTCTTCGTAGCAAGGTGGTTCTCAAGGGTGAAGGTACCGACAAGACGACGATTAAATACGGCGTGCGGGATGTGAAGGACTTAAGCTATTTCTTGCGTTTTCAGGATATCGATAATGGTGCTGGTGGTTTAGCCGGTATTACAAGTTTGACAATTACCAATATTAATCACGACAATAGTGATCCAAACTTAGATTTTGTCGGTGGCTCGGCTGGTATTAGTTTTGGTAACGCCGGTCAGACATTTATGACCAAAGTCAAATACGATATGGGCCCGCATGATTTCGTCGGAAGCGAGTACTCAAGCCAGCTACTAATTAGTGACTCGGAGATGACCAGCCTCTACAGCTGGATCGGCCCAGCTTTTCGTTTTTCTGGGAAAAAGCCAAATGCCGAGATGTCGGCCGAGCGGAGTGCAAACTCCGGTTATTACAACCGATACAGCGGCAATACATTTACATACCTTAACGGCCGATTTTCTTTGTTTGAACAACAAGACTCGACTTTTGAAAATAATCAAGTCATTAGCGATGTCCGGGCCCAGCCGAACCTCCAAACCCATAACACATGTTGTAGCGGAGGCGTCACCTTTAATTTTAGTAACTTCACCGCCCTGATCGGCAATACCGTCAAGACCGTCAACGGTATCAATCGGTTCGGTGTAAACGACAGAGAAGCCTTTGTGACCGAGAACCCCCTCGAAGGCTTGTGGCATATGGGTAGCGTCACCGACAGTACCGAAACCACCCTGACGGACAATACCCAACAGTGGGAAGATGTCATCAACGGTCGTTGGCCAACCTATAATAACGGCCTTAGTTTCGGCCAGCCGCATAAACGTGGTGACGCTGCATACAATGCTAGTACCAACACCAACGGTGACGACTGGGACGGTGATGTCCCGCTTAAGCCGGGTAGCCGGCTTCAGCCGTGGGACCCGATCAGCATTCAGCGTTTGGTGGTGGCGATTACCGATGGAACTGGGCAGGGACAGTGGCGTTACATTACGGCCAACACCCCCACCACCCTTACTATTGACCGACCCTGGGACTTAAAGCCAGACAGCACTAGCCAGTATAAAATTACCGTCCCGGTGACGATAGACGTGGTCATTGCCAAAAACACGATTGAGAACGCTAACGCCGGAATTATCCTTTATGATGGGGGTATTCGAAACCTCATCGCTGACAACCGTGTCATTAATGCCGGCGAAGTGAGTATCTACGCTAAAGATATTCACAGCGGCTACAATCAACCCTCGTGCGATTTTATGGGGCGGATTATTGGCGATGACCCCTACTCGCCAACACGCGAATCTTTTCCTCGGGTGGAAAGCAATAACGTGCCGGCCGCTTTCCACGACTGTTATCGCCTCGGCTTAGCCTGGGATAACGAGATAGTCGACAACACCAACGAGAATACCAACGGCAATTACCCGGCCCAGTTCTACGTCATAAATAATAACTTTATTAACGGTAGCGACCATGACGAGCAGGATTATCTTACGGATGATTGCAACGGTGACGGTAAAGTTGATAGTGCTGACGCGGCTTGCAATAATGATTACCGCAAAAATCTTCGGGCACCTTTCCATAACAATTCCATGTTTAATACGGTCTTGCGAGACAACAAAATCGTTGCCGGAGACAGATTGATGGACGGTAATTACTTATCTAAATTGCCAAATCGTTTTAATTATTTTAGTTTCGACTTCAGTTCCAAGGAACGTTACTACGTGTTGGCTGGTGGATCAGCTCAAGGACTACTCCAGGAGACTGATGCCGCCAACAAGGCCGTCATCGGGACGATCTTAGACAATAATACCATCAGTAATATGGGTAACGGTTCAGATGATCAACCTTATATTTTCTCGTTGGGTACGAGCCAAACTACGCTCAAAAGTCTCGGTCAACCTTCGACCGCCTGCTACCGGATCAATCTCACCAAACCCCGTGGCGATCAATCGGCTGGAGGCCTAAATCTACTTTTCTTGGACGCGAATCGTCAAACCACAAACTACAAAACAAACCAACAGTATGTAGCTAGTCTGGGTAGCGAGCAAACCGATGCCATCGGTCGAGCAACAATTAACGATGCCGCTGCCAATTTCCTTTTGCGCTATCGTTACACAATTACCCAACGAGCTGATAACGGGGTAATCTGGCAGCAACATCACTGGGTACCAATTGACGCCAACCAGAAGTACACCACTTGGTATAAAGTGCCTGGCTATCTAGGCAAGAGAACCAACGGGGTATTGGCGAGCGCTCTTTTTGACCCGACTAAATGCGGCACAACCGGCGTTCTCGATTTGACTAAAGCAATTTTGGGAGACTTCAATAATGATAATCAAATCACCGAGGCCGACATCACGGTCGCCATCCAAGCCTACAACGGCACGACGGATAGCGCCGCTGCAAAAACAGCCCTCGGTGCCTACAACGACCTTTTGACAATTAAGGATTTGGCGGCGCTTATCAAAACCTTCAACACCTCCTCTAAAGGCGATCCTAACTCGCCGTAATAATGCTACTCGGCGGAAAACGGCTAATTACATTGGGCTGTCTGCTAATTTTGGCGGTAGCTTACTCCGGCGACAGACTCTTAGCCAAAGATCTTCCCGGAGCGGGCGGCAATCAACAAGCCACCGTTAACGCTATTCTCGGTTTTAGCCAGGCCAGCTATACTGGCGCCGTTGGAACAAACACCTCAATCGATCTGGTTGTCAACAGCGGCAGTAACGGCTTGAGTATTGTCTCCGTCGCTATTAGCTATCCGGCCAACCTGCTCCGATTTATCGGTGCGGACTATGGAGGTTCCGCTTTTCCGACTACTGTTAGGGAGGCCGAAGACACCGCTGGAACGATCACTCTTTCCCGAGCCAATTTGAATAACGGAGGGTTTAGTGGTAGTCAGGGTTTGATAGCCCATCTTAACTTTACCCTCATTGCCCAAGGCTCGACCTTAATCCAAATAAATCAAAATGCCTCCGATGTTCGCGACTATATCTTTGCCGAGAACGTTTTGGCCAGCGTCACTAGCGCCGCGGTAACTGTTACCCAGGCTGGCGGCGGTACGAGTAAAGGTCCGGGTGGCGGCACCGGCGGTGGAGGAGGGGGTGGTGGTAATGGTGGCGGAGGAAGTGGATCTGGTGGCAGTGGTGGAACCGGCAGTGGTAACACCGGTGGGAGTAGCGGTAGTACCACCACCGAAGAAGGCTCGTCAATATCAACGGACGGAAGTCAGTCAAACCCAGGCAACCAGAGCAATCAAACCCAGAGCAATAAGAGAGCGACCAAGCCGGTCGTTACCACCTATCCCGACACCGATAACTTCCGCAATTTAGTAGTGAAGGCTCTGACCAACCAGGCCATTATTAGCTGGGAAAGTCCGACTGCTTACACTTACGAGCTGAAGTATCAGCTAACGAACGGTCAAGCGATTGACGCCCAAACAATTCGCTCCGACCAACCCAACACTCTTTTCCAGGCGGTCATCTCCAATCTAGAAAGCTGTCGAAATTATGGTTTTACCATCACTCTTTTTGAGGAAAAAAAGACCGTCGAAATGCGCAACGACAGCTTCACCACCCTTGGTTGTAAATTTCTACTACCCGTCGATCCCGTGACTGGTCGACTGTCCTCTGTCACCAGCCTACTGATTGCCATCGGTATAACGGCTCTAATAGGTCTAATCAGCTTTTTTACCATCTGGGCTGTCAAAATCTTTCACGGTCGATAAGATGTACAAAGTATTTTATGGCTTGGCAGTTTTGGTGGCGTTGGCGCTGATAATTATCGGCGTCGTGGCTAGTCGCAAAAACGATAGCCCAACCAACGGCGACTCCTTTAACACCGACCAACTCCAAGACGCTGAACAGAAAACCCCTTAGAGCCTGACAATAATCTAACCGCAACATCCAAACTAATAACAATACTACTTGCCGGTTAAAACAGCCCCATTTCGTCTGCAAACCACTCATCCTTCCTCACCGTATCTCAATATGGTTCGTCGGTCTTCGTGGTTTTCGCTTGAAATGGGACAGTTTTTCCTCGGCATTAGATTTTGTCAGGCTCTTAAGGGCAAGGCTAAAGTTATAAGGCTAAAGTCTGAAGTAAGTGACAACTTTCAAGTATTAAGTAATTAGAACTTATTACCTATTACTTACTTTGAACGGACCGCCATCCGCCAGCGGCGGTGAAAAGCGAGGGATAGCGACAAATAACTAATTGATCAGGTATCAGGCGATTTGCTCAATATGTAGAGCGTGAGCTTGTTTTAGCAATTTCTTGTCATAGCTGAATAATTTAGAAATACCTGCGTCCAACATTAGCTGTAGTATCAATGCATCATTCACGCCGGTGTTTAATTTTTGGCCCAGGTCAGCATAGCGTAAAGCGAAATCAATACTCGGTGAAGGCTCAACTAGGATTAGGCCTGGTAGTTTAGCGATTCTTTCCACGGCCCTAACGATATCAGCATCGGGAGAGAGCTTTGATAAGACAAATAATACTTCCTCGATAATATGGTGCGAGGTTACAAGTTGCTCGTCATCATCTACCAGTTTTTGAAGGAGTCCAATGGTTTGGGAATGGTTATCAGATGTTTCATCTAAGTAATAGACCAGCACATTAGCGTCTAGCAAAACCATTGGACTTCTTTCATAACCCCTATTTGACAGCTTAACTGGGAGCGATTTTGAGCGAAAGGCACGATCTTGTGAGAAGGCATAGACACATCTACGCTGACGAGCAAATCGTGACTTGTAGCCAAAGTCGCCAGTTGAGTTTGATCAATGGGGTTATGAAAGAAGTCCATTATTTGAGCTACTCGTATTTACTCTCGGCAAGCTCGTTGAGATATTCCGGGGTTAATGGCCGACCGGCTTTTTCCTGCAGACGAAAGCCTCCGCCAATAACCTTGCGACTTTTAGCTGTAATAGAAAGCGGTTCAAGACGAGCAATGGGTCTGCCCGCCTTGCCAATGACAATCCGCTCTCCATTAGCCGCCCTCTCAAGTAGCTTGGAAAAGTTTGTTTTCGCTTCGTGTACATTGATTACATTCATAACACTAGTCTAGTCGACTAAGTGGACTCTGTCAACAGCGACATTCAGTAATTTCGTAATTCTGTAATTCCCCGCTGTGACTGATTTAGGTTATTCTGGTATTGATGGTATCAACTCACCCAACCCATACTCGTCCAGTGTCGAAAGATTTTTGGTCGCAATCGAAGACCCAAGTCTTAACCGACTTGCGCAGTAACGAGCATCACGGCTTAACCAACCAGGAGGCTCGCCGTCGGCTACTAACTCACGGCTACAATGAGCTTAATAAACCCGATCGACCGTCGCCGGTCAAACTGTTAATTCGCCAGTTTATTAGCCCGTTCGTCTATATATTACTAGCCGCCTCGGCAATCTCGTTCTACGAACGGCAGTGGACCGAGCTAGGGGTGATTCTGGTTGTTATCGTTGCCAACGGCATTATCGGTTTTTTGGAAGAATACCGAGCCGAACAAACCATCGGCAAATTACGGAGTATCCTTGCCCCCCAAGCCCGGGTTATTCGTGAATCGGTTGAGCAAAAAATTCCCGCCCGTTATTTAGTACCGGGCGACATTATTATCGTTGAAGCTGGTGATCGTGTTCCGGCCGATGCCCGGATACTTGAAGCTAGAAGTATGCGAGTTAATCAAGCGCCGTTAACGGGCGAATCGTTACCAGCTCACAAACGCGACACGATTATTGCGAGTGCCTCGGCTCTGCTCGATCGGGACAATATGCTTTATCTGGCCACCCTAGTTGTCTCCGGTCGAGGGGTGGCGGTGGTTTGTGCCACCGGTATGGGAACGGAATTGGGCAGTATCGCCCGGGAAGTTTCGGGTGTTAAAGAAGCGCCGAGCGATCTGCAAAAAAAGTTACAGGTCTTGGGTTCTGCCCTACTACTGGCCTCGGTTGTTCTGTCGGTAATTTCTTTTGTCATCGGCTTTGCCAACGGCGTGCCGATTCTTCAGATGTTTCGGACGACGCTCGCCCTGTTGGTTTCGGTCGTACCAGAAGGTCTGCCGATTGCCCTAACGGTAACGCTCTCGATCGGTTTAACTAGATTGTTTCATCGCCACAGTTTGATTCGCCAGCTCTCGGCCACCGAAACGCTGGGGAGTATCACAGTGCTGTGTGTCGACAAAACCGGCACCCTGACCGAAGGGGCAATGATGGTTGAAAAAATAGTTCTGCCCTCGGGCGAGTATTCCGTTTCGGGTCGAGGTTTCGATTTGTCGGGCTCGTTCTTTGAAGCTGAAAACAAGATCACGGCGACCAAAGTGCCCCAGCTAGATTTGATTTTGAAACTAGCTAGCCTGGCGACGATGTCATCGATTTCCAAGGACGACTTGCTGAAAAATCGGGCCAAACAATTAACCGATCCGACCGAAACAGCCTTGGCAGTGGTGGCGGCCAAAGCCGGATACTATGCCTTTGAGGAGGAGCGAGATTACCCAGAATTGCTGGAAATCCCTTTCGATCAAGAGCTTCGCTACTCGGCTTCAATTCATCAATTCGATCATCACCACCGAATCATCGTTAAGGGCTCGCCAGAGCGATTAATCGCTCTTTGCGATTATGTGGCCGGGACCAAAAAACGGCGATTGCTAAAAACCGACCGAGACAATTTATTGCGACAAGTCGACGAACTGGCAGGGGCGGGCTACCGGCTAGTGGCGCTCTCTTACGCTGATTACCCGGCCTCGGCCAGCATTAATGCCAGCCTGGCGAAAAATCTCACCTGGGTTGGCCTGCTAGCGCTGGCTGACCCGATTCGTCCCGAAGCCAAAAAAGCTATTAGCAACGCCCTAGATGCGGGCATCCGAACAGTGATGATTACTGGCGACCACCTCTTAACCGCCGCTCACATCGCCCGTAAACTTGGTCTGGATCTTCAGGGCGAGATCGTTCACGCCCAAGACCTGGCTGGACACGATTTGCCTAAGGTGGCAGTCATTGCGCGGGCGACCCCTAAAGACAAACTGCTGATTGTTGAACGACTTCAACGGCACGGAGATCGGGTGGCAATGACCGGCGACGGGGTAAACGACGCTCCGGCCTTGAAGAAATCTGACATCGGCGTTTCTATGGGTCGAGGCGGTAGCGACATCGCCGTTGAGGCATCGCATATGGTTCTGCTCGATGATAACATCACCGGCATCGTCTTCGCCGTCGCTGAAGGGCGGCTAATTTGGGAGAACATCAAAAAAGTGGTTTACTACCTCGTTTCCACTAGTCTGGGGGAAATTCTAACGATTATTGGCGCCGTCTTACTCGGCTGGCCTCTACCTGTCCTGGCAGTGCAAATATTGTGGATGAATTTGGTCACGGACGGGGTGACTTCGATGGCGCTCGCCGTAGAACCGGCCGAGGAGGATCTGATGAAGCGACCGCCCAGAAACCTGAAAGAGCCGATTCTGTCGAGCTCAACTTTTGGTCGAATGATGCTGGTATCGGTGGTGATGGCGTTGGGGGCGTTGTTTATTTTTGAGCGCTTCGCCAGTGACCTGGTTTACGCTCGGTCAGCGACACTGACGACGCTGGTCTTTTTTCAGCTCTTTAATTTATTTAACAGTCGTTCGGCGACGGCGTCCGTTTTCAAGATTAACTGGTTTGATAATCGATGGCTTCTATTAATGTTTGGTGTCGCGACAACCTTGCAATTGGGCGTCCTTTACTGGCCGAGCGTCAGCGGTGTTTTGGGCTTGACGGCCCTGGATTTACCGACGCTCGCTCTCTGTCTGGTGGTCTCTCTCTCGATTGTCTTAGTGGACGAGTTGCGTAAATTAGGGCGTATAATGATGCTGTCTTGGGCTAAAACCCAAGCGGTGTTTAACTGATGAAACAGAAAAAGATTTTATTGGTCGAGGACAACGAGGAGCTCCGCCGACTCTACAAAGAGGCTTTTAGTCATCACGACTTCGCCGTTTTTGAATCTGGCGACGGCCAGTCAGCCATCGATTCCGCCTTACTTCATGCCCCGGATATTATCTTGCTGGATTTGATGTTACCTCGCCAGGGGGGACTGGGGGCGCTCAAAATTTTTCGCACCCTACCGGAGTGCAAGCACATCCCGATTATTATTCTGACGGCTCTGCCTAACCCCGAGTACAAAGAACAGGCCGAAGGTCGGGTTCAGGGCTACTACCTAAAAACCGAGATCACCCCGAAGGAACTGATTGAAAAAATCGAAACGTTGCTAGCACCCAGCTAAACTGACGAATCCTTGCTAGGGAAAGGGTATTGACAAGCCGTGGTAGGTGTATATAATACACTTATATAGTGTAGAAAATACACTATTGTAGCTTCACATTCATGTGTGCAAAGCGGAAAGAGCCTTCAGGAGACTAGAATGTTTGGTATCTCACTGTTTCACTCGGCCGGTGCTACTGGCCACGTTTTCACTCTGAGTCGAGGAACGTTCCAGGACCGAGGTATCGGCTGGAGCGGACTGATCGGCCCGATGACCGCCGTGGCCGTCGTCCCCACAATCGCACAGGTGATCAACTTTTCTGTCGAAGCGTACACGCAAGACAGACAGCAGATCACCGTTAGCGGCAGTATTCAGGCCAGACTGAACGGCCAGGATGCTAAGAACAGTTTCGACTTCACCGTCGACAAACACAGCGGCGGCTACCGTAGCAGATGGGAGGCGCTACTCCAGCAGAGCATCGTCGAGCAGATTCTTGGTCCGATCCGGACCCAGGCGCTTAAACTCGATATCTCGACGGCCGTCACCTCGCAACCGCAATTTGAGGAAGCGATCCGTCAGGCGATCGCTGACAAGACCAACCCGCTCGTAGCCCGTGGCGTCACAATCGAAAGCTGCTCGGTCTCGACGGTCGAACCATCTGACGACGAAGTTAGCGAAGCGATCGGTTCCAAGGAGCGCGAAGATCTGCTCTCGGCGGCGGATACCGCCCGGCACGAACGTCGCTCCAAAGCGGCTAATCACGAGCGAGATATCAGAACTTTTGAGGCCGAAACCAACCTCAAACTCGAAATGGATCGTTCCAAGCTAGTCGCCGAGCAGGGCAAGAACATGGTCGCGCTTGCCAAGTCGGAAGCCGAAGCCACCCAAGCTCGTCTCGAGCCGTTGACCAATATCGACCCCGGCAAATTGATGGCCGCGGCGCTGATGGTCGCTGCCGAGAAAGGAAAACTTGGCTCGCTTAACCTGACAACTGAGCTTCTCGCCGCAGTCACAGCGACTGAAAAAGGCGGCTAACGATGGATCGCGTCGTCGTGGTTACTAAGCCAACTCGGCTCGAGGAGCTGATCCGGGAACATCTCACTGAAGGGATGGCCCAGTTCTTCCTCGAATCGAAGGACGACTCCATCGCTCCGTATCGGGATGAACATACGACCTATCAAGACGCCTTGACCGCGGTTCGCCGCCAGATCCCCAACGATCTGGTAGTCACCACTGTCTCGCGGAGCGACTTACCGACGTTTCTCTTTCGAGACGACGATCTGGTGATCGTCTGCGGGCCAGACGGCCTGTTTGTCAACCTGGCTCAATACGTCACGAACCAGTTGGTGCTCGGAGTCAATCCCGATCCCGACAGCATCGCTGGCAACCTGATGCCATTTGAGCCAACCCAGGTTGGCGACGTCATTACTCGCGTCAAGAACGACAAGTACCTCGTCGAGGATCTGCCGTTTGTCAAAGCGACGACGAGCGACGACAAAGTCGTCTGGGGCATCAACGACATCTTTATCGGCCGCCGGGATCACATTTCGGCCCGATACAAGATTGCCTTTGGTAGTCGGGAGGAACGACACTCGTCGGACGGCGTGATCGTCTCAACTGGCGTCGGGACCAACGGCTGGTTACGTTCAATCGTGGCGATGGTCGATGGTCTAATCCCAGAACGGGGGCGCCATCTTTTGACGCAGCTACCGGGTCCGACCGACTTAGAGCTAGTCTTCGTCGTTCGCGATCCGTTCCCCTCGCCGGTGACCGGCGCGACAATCGTGACCGGACGAGTTGTCGTCGGGTCCTTGCTGAAACTAACCTCTGAGATGCCCAGGGGCGGCGTCATCTTCTCAGATGGCATTATCGAAAAGGGTGTCGACTGGCCGGCCGGTAGCACCGTGACCGTTACCGTTGGTGAACGTGTTGTTCACCGAGTTGTTTGATAGAAAACCTTAGGGGGGCGAATAGCCCCCCTGTTCTTATAAATGATATATTTCAATTAAACGATGACAAAACAATCAAAAGAATCTTTCGTTGAGACTGTAGCTCGACTCAGGGTGGCAATCGCCGCCGTCGATGTCGTGCTTTTAAGTGTGCTCAAAAATAAAGTCCAAGTTTTTCTGATGCCGGTTCACCGGCCGCCGCACTACCGACATCAACATGGCGTACCAGGTGGGGTTATTCGTTCTGACGAATCGGCTGAGGCCTCGGCCAGGCGCCATCTCAGTGAAAAAGTAGGGGTCAAAGATGTTCATATTGAACAATTCCACACCTTCAGCGATCCCGATCGTGATAAACGGAGCCGGGCGATTTCCGTCGCCTTTCTGGCCCTGGTCCCTGCTGTAGCCACTGATATAAATTCAACAGAAAGCGGCCAGTGGTTTCCGGTTTCCGCCTTGCCGGAGTTAGCCTTTGACCATAAAGATATGATTAAAGTCGCGGTCGAACGCTTGAAACTGAAATTGATAAACACCACTATCATTTCGAGCTTACTACCCGGGCAATTTACCTTGCCGCAGCTCCAAGAGCTCTACGAAATTATTCTCGCTCGACCGCTCGATAAGCGGAACTTCCGTCGCAAGATTATTGCGCTTGATGTCGTTGAGACAGTCGGTCGACAGAAGGACAGTATTTATCGGCCAGCCAAACTCTTCTCCTTTAAGAAAAAGGGTACTCTTAGCAGTGACGTTTTATAGCTCCTGACGTCGCCACAATCAGATCCAGGGTTACTACTTAAAAGCGGGATTAAGCCCGAGTAGCTGATTGGGGAGCACTAATCATCACCAGCTGCGTCAAGTAGTCGACTTAGGCCGGTTTTTTCGCTAAAATATCAGAGCTAAAAGGTTTTTTGGTCCATCGTCTACTTGGAGCAACAGAGCGACAAGCGAGCCCGAGCTTACGAGGGCGACAATGGCCTAGGACGCCTGGTTCTCACTTCGACCCGCCGGCTGGCGGGGAGAAGCGAGCTGATACTTACAAACTTGGCGTGTTCGTCTAGTGGCCTAGGACACCTGGTTCTCATCCAGGAGATCACGGGTTCGACTCCCGTACACGCCGCCAAATCAGTATCAGCGACATCCAGGAGATCACGGGCCTTCGCCCGCCGAAGCGGGGCTACTGCCCGCGAAGGCGGGGGTTCGACTCCTTCGTCACTGACTCGGTTGATTTTTGTCATCAAGAGATATACACTAGCGCAGTATTCGTACCTAAGGAGTTGTTATGGAAGAACCGATTGAAGAACAATTGTCATCGCTTCTTCGGCGACCGCTTCTAACGGTCGAGGAAGAACGCTATCTAGCTCGTCAGATGCGCCTCGGTGGTTCGGAGGGAGCCGAGGCCCGAATTCGATTAATTGAGGGTAACATTCGTTTGGTAAATTCAATTGCCCATTCCTTCAACCGTCAGGAATACGTGAGCGACCTCATCGCCGAAGGAATGATTGGATTAGTGAGGGCTGTTGATGGATTTGATCCCGATAAAGGGTTCAGGCTCTCCACTTACGCCACTCCGTCCATTCGAAAAGCTATTTCGAAGTCGCTGGCTAATTTTCACAACAATCGCAATGTGGCCCGATTGCCAGATTATGCGGTTTGGGCACTTCGTCAGCTTCGCCAACTTATCGAGGAATCGCCGCAATTGCTGGGTGATATTGAGACTTTGGCGACAAGAATGGGAACGACACGAGAGACGACGGTACTGTTGCTTTTTGCCCACCACGGTGGCCTGACGGCTCTATCGCTCGATGTGCCCGTCACGGGAGATTCCAGCACATCCTTCCTGGAAGTAGTTCCAGAGCTGAAAGTTGAGGATGCGAGCGTAGAATTGGTCGGTATTTTACTCGAACATTTAACAGAAAGAGAAGCTAAGATTTTCCGGCTTCATTATCTGGAGGGAGAGTTACTAGTTGAAATCGCGGCCAAAATGAATATCTCGATTACTGGGTTGGGAAGGATTATGTCTAGGGCCAAAGACAAGCTCCGCAGTAAATATCCGACACTGACTGAATTAATCCTCGATTCCTGACCGTCACTAATGTGGCGGTCGTTTTTTAAAGGTAGGTATACTAAAGCTATGCTCATGTCAGTATTGGTTTTAACACCTAATATTTCGAAATGTCGTTAATTATTTTCTGGCTGATGCCAGTTGTGCTGTTATTGGTTTTAATTCTCTTGGTCCTGCCAATTATTAAGCCCCACCGAAACGGCCGTCTTTATGTCATCGAGCCGCTCGGCTGGTTGGTTACAACCTGGCAAGTAGCGCGGTTTGAGCCAAACACACAGTCGCTCGCCCGACTTTTTAAAGTGCTCGCTAGTAGCAATCTTTCGAAAGGCACACTGCTGGAGCAAATCATCGTCTCGGCGGCTGGAGCGCTTCGCATAAAATCCCAAACTACTTCTGCGACATTGATCGAACATCAGTCGATCGGACCGTTGGCCGAACGGTTTGTCCTGGAAATTAGCACCAAAACCCAATCGGTCATCGTTGGGCCGCTGGAGCAAATCGGAAGCTTGGTTGAGGATGAAAATATGGCCAAATACCGTATTTTGTCCCAAAAGTCCGCCGACCACGGCTACTTGGCGCTAACAATTGCCACTGCTTTTGTTCACGGCGACAAACCCAAAAGAACCAAACATCGAATTGAGGGGCTAGTAGTGATTGAACCTAAGGTCGCCGTCGACCGAGCGGCAACATTGCAGAAACTTGGCCAAGACTCGGTTCGGTTTCTGTCTGTCGCGCCAGTTGGCTTTACCAGACATTTATATCAACAAATCTTTCCTGACCAAGCCCCCTTTGGTCTCGATGCCAAAGAGCTAGAAACAGTTCTGCCACCGAAATTTGCCGAAGCCGATTTGGAGAAGGCCGTCGTCGTCGGCGGAGCCGATATCGTCGCCCGCCATCAAGCCCTGCGAACTTGGCAACGTCGCTTTGACTGCGTCGTTGTCAGTATTAATCCTGAAGACCGAGATTTACCTATTACCCCCAAGACCAACATTATCTAAACACAGAATACCAACTTTCCCAGAATATTTCGTTAAACCCTGCGTATGTCATATAGGACATATTCGGTATTAGGGTCTTTGGGCTATACCTGTCTTCAAGCCCTCCCCATAGTTTGCTTTGGCTAAAACTCTCTGGTCGGGTAGAATACGGTAATGAATCGAGACAATTTACTACCGTTATCGGGGTTTCGCGATCAGCTTGAGCCGAGTAAATCGGCCATATTAGACGAACTGAAGAAAATCTTTCAAAGCTACGGTTATCAGGAGTTGGAAACGCCGGTAATTGAGCGTCAGGAGATACTGCTCGGTAAGATGGGAGACGAAGCCCAGAAATTACTTTATCTATTCGAAGACAATGGGAAGCGGAAAGTCGGCTTGCGTTACGATCTAACGGTGCCTTTGAGCCGATATGTGGCCGGCAATTACCAGAGTATGGCCTTGCCGTTCAAGCGCTTTGAGATCGGGCCGGTTTTTCGAGCCGAAAAGCCCCAGGCCGGTCGCTTCCGCCAATTTACCCAGGCCGATATCGATATTGTTGGCTCCGACGGAGGGGAGAGGGAAATTCTTGAGATAGTCGCCTCGGTTGCCCAAAACTTCGGCTTAAAAATCACCTGTGTTATTAACGATCGACGAATAGTTGAAGCGGTGTTTGAAGACCTGAAAGTCAAAACGGATATCCGTCAGTCGCTCCTGCGCCTGCTCGACAAAAAAGACAAGATTGCCGCCGAGCGGCTGGCTCGTGAGTTAGATGACTTAGGCATGACGACTGTTCAGAAGAAAGCCGTCAGCGGCCTGTTTCTGGGTGACGACGAGCCATTTGACGAGCTCGAAGGCCTACTTGGCAAGTCCGAAGCCCTAGCCGAACTTAAAAACCTGGTTAAATACGGCAAATCGATCGGCTTGAAGATGAAGTTTGATTTATCGATGGTTCGGGGGCTCGATTACTACACCGGCACGATTTTTGAATGCGTTGAAAAAAGTTACGGCGGCGGCACGCTGATGGGTGGCGGTCGCTATGACGGTTTGGTTGAGAGTTTGATCGGTCAGAAGCTACCAGCCGTCGGTATCTCTTTTGGGGTTGACCGGATCGGCGAAGTGATGCAACTCAAAACTTCCGAGCAGTTGTTTGTCGTCTGCTTGCCGGAGAACGAAGTTGAAACTCGTCGCTGGGCAACCGAATTGCGCGAGCAGGGGAAGAGAGTTGAGGTTTATCTGGACTCGGCCGTCGAACTCGGCAAGCAGATTAAATATGCCGACAAGCGGGGCTATAAAACAATTATCATTCCACTGGAAGAAGCCTGGAAAAAGGGCTGTGTTGAGGTGAAAGATCTTGAATCCGGCAAGCAGGAAGCAGTTGAGCGAAATCAAATAAGTAAATAGCGTTCCAGCGAAAAACCGCGAGCCATGACCCATCAAAAGCAGGTCAGTGAGCGGTTTTTCACTTCTCCCCGAAGGGTAGCGTGCGGGGTAGGGAGTGTGAGGGTGTAGGGGCTGCTCCGCCACTAAGCCCCTCCACCCTCACAAAAAAGCCAGCGACGCAGTCGCAAACCAATGTCTTTCGAGGTAAAATCAAACAACAATGCCAAAGCCAGATTTTTCCGCAGAAACAAAATCGCTTTTTGAAGTAGAAGAAAAAGTCCTGAAGTTTTGGGACGAACAGAAGATTTTTCAGAAATCCCTCGATAAGAACCCTAAAGAGAATATCTTTTCTTTCTACGACGGCCCGCCGTTTATTACCGGCATTCCTCATTACGCCACGCTTTTGCCGTCTATCGCCAAAGACATTATTCCCCGCTATCAAACGATGCGGGGTAAATACGTTCGGCGGATTTGGGGCTGGGATACCCACGGCTTGCCGGCCGAAAACCAAGTCGAAAAACAGCTCGGCCTGAAGGTAAAAAAAGACATCGAAACGCTGGGAGTCGATAAGTTTATCGCTGCTTGTCGCAACTATGTTGGCGAAGTCTCGGATGCTTGGAAGTGGTACATCGACCACATCGGTCGCTGGGTCGATATGGAGGGCGCCTATCGAACGGACAGCCTATCTTATATGGAGTCGGTGCTTTCTGTGTTCAAACAGCTTTACGACAAAAACCTGATTTACCGTGGTCGCCGGACATCGCTCTATTGTCCGCGTTGTGCCACGCCGCTCTCGAAGTTTGAAGTGACGATGGACGACGATTCGTATCGTGATGTTGAGGACCCGGCAGTTACAATTGCTTTCCCCCTTTTGGCCGACGACGTTTCACTCTTGGCCTGGACTACCACACCCTGGACTCTGCCTGCAAACCTTAGCTTGGCAGTCGATGAATTGGCCGAGTACGTCAAAGTAACCGACGGCAAGAAGCAGTACATTCTGGCGCATGAGGCCTTGTCACGTTACTCGGATTGCGACTTTGAGATTCTTGAAACATTTAAAGGTAAGAAATTGATTGGTCAGAAATATGAACCGCTTTACAGTTTCCTACCAACCAATCCGGCCACTGACTACCAAGTCTATCCAGCCGACTTCGTCTCGATGGATGAAGGCACGGGAATTGTCCATATTGCTCCAGGCTTTGGCGAGGACGATACCAAACTCGGGGAGAAGGTCGGTTTGTCACTGCACGAAACGATTGACGAAGCCGGGCATTTTATTCCCGAGGTCAAACCCTGGGCCGGTCAGTATTATAAAAAATCCAACTCCCAAATTTCCGCCGATTTACAAAAACGGGAGCTGTTATTTAAGGAAGAAACGATCACTCACTCCTACCCCCACTGCTACCGTTGCAGTACGCCGCTCATCTACAAAGCCCAGGTTTCTTGGTACTTATCGATTGAACCGTTGCGAGCGCAGTTGCTCTCCAGCAATAAAAAAATAAACTGGATGCCCCAACATTTTGGCGACAAGCGATTTGCCCACAATATTACTAATGCACCCGATTGGTCGATCAGTCGCACCCGTTATTGGGGGACGCTACTACCGGTTTGGGAGACCGAAGATGGTGAGATCTTTGTGCCCGAATCAATTACCGAACTGGAAAAATTAAGCGGTCAGAAAATAGACGATTTACATCGCCCCAAGATTGACGAGGTTGTCTTGACCCTACCCAGCGGCAAAAAAGCTCGCCGAGTCAAAGACGTGCTCGATGTTTGGTTTGAATCCGGCTCGATGCCCTACGCCCAGGACCATTATCCGTTTGAGCATCAAAAAGAATTTGACCAGCACTTCCCGACAGATTTCATTATTGAATACACCGGCCAGCTTCGGGGCTGGTTTTATTATTTACATGTTTTGGCCACTGCCCTCAAAAAAAGCATCGCTTTTAAAAATGTGGCTGTAACGGGAGTGCTGATGGGCAACGACGGTCGAAAAATGAGCAAATCCTACGGCAACTACCCCGATCCCCGTGGGACGATTGAGAAGTACGGCGCCGAGTCGCTCCGGCTCTATTTCATGGGATCGAAGATAATGGCTGGCGAGGATCTGGTGATTGCCGAGGAGGATATTCGCGAACAATCCCGCTTGCTTAATGTTTGGCACAACGCCCTAAAGTACTACTCAACCTACGCCGGAATCCACCCTTCTCCCACCCGGCGGGTGGGAGAAGGGGGAAACAAAGATAATAAGGGCGAAAAAAATGTGCTCGATCGGTGGGTTGAAGCCCGGCTCGAAGAGGCGATTAGGGACTACAGTCAGGGGTTGGATAACTTCGATTTTCAATGCTCGACCAAAGCCATCCGGCCTTTTATTGAAGATTTATCGACGTGGTATATTCGACGGTCACGGGATCGTTTTGTCACGGGCGACCAAGCGGCGCTGGCGACTTTAGGGGCAGTTTTACAACGAGCGGCCATCGCTTTTGCCCCAACTCTGCCTTTTACCGGCGAGTATTTTTATCAGGTCCTCGGTGGTACGAAAGAGTCAGTTCACCTGGAAGATTATCCGACTGTTGACGAGGTAGTACTGAAAACTGAAAAAGAAACTATTGCCGTCATGGCAACTGTGCGAACCGTGGCTTCAGTAGCCCATATGCAACGCGCCGAGGCCAAAATGCCCCTGCGCCAACCGCTATCAAACTTGACCGTTGGCGGATCGCCAGATCTAGCCAATCGGGAAGATCTGATTGAGATTTTACGGGACGAGATGAATGTCGAGAGCGTTGAATTTGGTCAAGAGACCAGGATAGATACCGAGCTGACGCCAGAGCTGAAAGCCGAAGGCCGCACCCGAGAGTTAGCTCGCAAGCTTCAGGAGGCTCGCAAAAAATCTGGCTTAAAAGTGGGCGAATTGGCCAGTTTCCACTACTTTACTCGTGACGACGAATTACGAGAGCTGATTGAAAAACATTCGACCGAATTAGCGAAAACTGCTTCACTGCGCTCCATCGAGCCGATCGCCGATTCTCCTGGCTTAACTAAACTCGACGGCGAAGAGCTGGCCTACAAATTTGAGTAGGGGCTTGACAGCCATCTCTAGCCTGGAGTAGCCTAGTTAGGCAGGTATCATGCCTGCGGGTCTTCCAAAGACCAATGACGTGTTACAAGGAATAGTCCGTATGATGCGTACGAGGGAAATAGAAGGCAAGCAAGAAAAAAAATCGGCGGAGTTATAACTTCCGCCACGGCTTAGGCAAATGTTCTGTTCGGATGTTGAACTTCGGTTCAAATCAGTCTAGAAATAAGCTCTAGCCAAAAGTAGGGCTGCGATCGGTTCAATCTTGATTCGATCCAGCCGGCAATCATCCCGTTCTTTCATGAGAACACTTCCAACCGCCGGCCTCCTTCTGGAGGCCGGTACATTCATATGAAAAAATGCCCGCTTCAATTGTTGAAGCGGGCATTGAAGGGAAGTGATTACTTCCGACGAATTGCGATAGATGATGGTGCGGATTGGCCGCGAGGGGCGCGAGTCGATGGTTCGGTTGGCGAAATGCCGTTGTAGGTCATATGCAGGACGAACCTTCGGTCGTAACGCTTACCATTCGTGTCGTGAGCCAGAACAATGATATTCGAGGTCCGGGCTTTCCGTCGCTCGGGTGCGTTCCAGACGGGAGTTTCAGACTCATCGGGCCAGTAATCGATACCCAAAGTTTTGGAGGCACTGGGACTCATTTGATAGTTCCAGTCGTACCTTTGGTGAGGGAAGAAGACCCCCGGCGGGTAGCTGGGGTTGTACCAATAATTGCCCTGCCAAGCTCCGTATCGGTCGAACTCCTCAAACTGCACGTTCTCGATCGTCAGCTCGGTCGGTGAGTTGTTAGCGATCGTCACATCGACAGTCCAGTTTCCGTAGTAGCTGGACGCTTCACACGGCTCGGGGATTACGTTAAGCGACAGCCCGTTTTCGAGGGTCTGGATCCTCTGGTAGACTTCCGTGATAACAACCGGCTCATCCATAGTCAGGTGTCCGCTGTTTGGGAGGGTTTCTCGGTAGATGGTACCGTTGGTCATGTCGCCTATGCCGAATTGCTGGGCAAGGGCGCTGTTCGAGTTAACGACGTTGTCACCGTTACTAGCAAAGAAGAGGTAGTCAACCTGCCCTCTCTGAACATGCTGATAGGCATTGAGACTGGTCAAGGCGGCACTGTTTGGCAGGAGCTCCGCGATGGAATCATCGCCGATCGCTACCAACGGAATGCCAACTGGGCTAGTCAAAAATACACTCAAGTAGAAGCCGTACAAAAGCGTTAAGCTCAAGTTGCAGCCAGAGTTAGGAACAGCCAAAAAGATGGCTCTTTTGACTTTCTTCGTTTCTCCGCTGACCTCGAGGGCGTAGCGAGTAACCAATCCACCCTTGGAATAACCGATGATGTCGACCGACTTGTCGGCAAAACCGCCTTCGCGGATGGCCCTAGCTAGCTCGGCTCCGGCTTTTGCAAACGGGACCCGGTCGTCGTAACGGAACGAGTACGAAGCGTCGTAACCGCCGACAGAAAAGGCTCTGTTGATGGCAGGTTTCATTTCGTCGGCGGTTTGAGAGACGCCGTGAACGATTATGACTGGTCGGTTTTTAGCTCCAAGGTCTAGGCTAATTCTCGTCAGGCCGTAGTCCGCATCTGGTGAGTTGAATACTGTCGAGATGCCAAGTACGAGCCGAGAAGCGATAGTCGGCGACCGCCCGCGATCAAACATTTCCGGGCTGACCGTGATGACGATTTTGCCGTTTTGGCGCTTGACTTCGTACGCTCCGACAGGAGAGTTTCCGTCAAGCGAAGCGACAAATAGCGTGCCCGGTTGAGTGGTGTCAGGATATTCGACTTGAATGGTCTGGAGAGGAGCAGAGGGCATCTCAATATTGAGTGTTGGCTGTAAAGCCTTTTCGCCCGGTTGAGCGAAATTTGGCGCCGTCTGCTCAGTGACGGGCAAACTGGTAGGGCCGCCGAAGGTTCCGGCGGGAATGGTGATCCTGGCCTGGCCGATGTCGCCAGTGGCAACTTGGTTGGCCGGAATATCGATCGCGATACGGTTAAAGGTGTTGGATCCGCCCGATTCTCCACCTCCACCACCACAACCGACGAGTGTCAAAATTAGAACGCTAACAAGCGCCCAAGAACGGATTTCTGTCATATTATCCTCATTGTGAAAGTTCGAAACCTTCACTATCAGCTTTACAGTACCTAAAAAAACGGCCGGATTGAAATTAATCAATCCGGCCAGGGGATTCGGGGCGATTTAGTTACCGATGATAGGATAGGGCTTGAGCCAGTCTTTGAGTAGATCACGCAGACCGTTAGCGACGGCGATTATTTGACGATCACTCCCCTTATCGAGACCAGCAAAGACACCGCCACCAGATTTGCCCTTAATGGTTTTGGCGCTGACTATTGGCTCCTTCTTTTTGGCGTCAACCATCCAGACTTTCAGAGTTGCTGTGCCTTCGCGTTTGGCGACCAGAAACTGCTGGATTAAACGTTGGTCGGTATCGGTGATAACGACGAAAATAACCAAATCAGCTTGGAGTAGGTTGCCGAGTGCGTAAAGTGTCTCTCTCTTCCACACTTCTTCGTCAGCAAAGTCAATTTTCAAGTTTTGAATCGCTTGAGCGACGGTTTCGGCGTCAATAACGACAAAATTCCGTTTCTCAAACTCCTCCTTCAGAAACTTGCCACCATGCGCAATTTGCTTATCAGTCAGTGCTTGCCACTTTTCACCAGTGATGCTCCTGACCGGCACTATCGCGACCTTGGTTTCCTTGGGAATGTAGGTCTGGGCTGAAGCTATATTGGCCACCAGCAGAACAACGATTATCAACAATTTTTTCATGTTCATTTCCCTCCAATGAGGATGCGCAAATTATACCGAAAAATCAGCCAGACTTCCACCCATCCCAGACCAATTTCCGGTGGCTGTCGGTTTAGCCTTACTTCAAGTAGAATCAGGTCATGTTGTTTGCTATTGCTCAATATTTTTCGGCCGGGATGTCGTTAATTTTATTGCGGTTATTTACGAATTTACAGATCAAGGGACTCAAAAATCTCCAAGAGGTATCGAAGCCGTTTATTGTCGTGACCAACCACGAAAGTCACCTTGACCCCCAGCTAACTGGTGTCGCTCTCTTATGGCGACCGTCGTTGTTTCCCCTGCGCTATATGACCAAAAATGAGTTTTTTCGAATTCCGGTCTTTAATCTTTTTATATGGTTATTGGGTGCTTTTAAGGCGCACCGTAAGCAGGGTATCGGCCGATCGCTGTTGACGCCCATTCGGATATTGGAGCGCGGCGGCGCCGTGATTATGTTTCCCGAGGGTCGAATTATACCTGAACGCCCTCACCTCGGTGAAGGTCGTCGAGGCGCCGCTATTTTAGCTTTGAGTACTAGAGCGGCACTGGTACCGATGTCGCTCCACACTCCAGCCGGTTTCAGTTTGGTTGATTTCTTTTTCAAGCGAAAAACGGTGGTGATCAATATCGGCTCTCCGTTTTATCTTAATAATTTAGACTATCCCGACTTGACTGATCAGTTTACCTACGCCGCCACCCAGGTGATTATGCAAAAAATATCCGATCTGTATTACCAGCACGGGTATTGAGAACAGCCCAACTAAAAAACTCCCCGCCTGGTAGGGCGGGGAGCGGGTGGCCGGCGTTCAGCAGAACTTATAGTTTCTCTATGCCGACACCGACGGCACCGATTGCTTGTCTGCACGGCTTACCATCACAACCGATGTTTGTCGGCGTCCAACCGAACTCATGGTCGAGACACCAGCCCAGGAAAGTCTTCACCCCTGTTTCCTGGTTAACACAGAAGACTTTGCGCCATAAGGCGTCGAGAGTCTTGCGCATGTTGCATTTCTTCCATGGGTTAGAGCACTTCCTGCTGTGGGTGACACAGAAGTCTTCCTGTGTCCTGACGGAATCGGTATCGACTTCGATAAGGTCGTAAACCCCACCGCAGCTTCCCCGACCATGCTCATTAGAAACACCATCCGGGCAGGGAGGGCGACGTGGCGTCCAGCAAGAGCTGTCGGCGGCCCAGGCTAGAGAAGCGTAAGTGACGAAGACGGCCACTAGGGCCATCAGTTTTGTTAGAGTCCTACTTTTCATTGGATTGCTCCGTTTTGAAGATGTGGTCAAGTTCCCACTTCTCGGTGGAATCGAACCATCTGACCGATCCTTGAGCGTTGACGCCCCGGACCTTGTACTTAACGGGGTGGTCGGTGGGGTTGGGGATCGAGTAGGTATAGAGCTTCTTGCCAAACTCGTGGCTTTGAGCTTTGCACTGCCCGCTACCCAAACCGCAGTTGAAGTTGTGCCACTCCATGTCTTTGATGATCGAGTTCTGCCCCTCTTGAAACTCAACTATGAGTTCTGGAAGACAAACTTCCACTTGCAGTTGAGCGTAACTCAAGGGGTAATAGAACGAAAAACCGCTGACAATCGAGTGGAGAATCCGAGCATCTTTGCCCGTCCGCTTGTCGTAGAGTTCCCGATCTTCGTTAATGACACCGACGTCGATCAAGGACTTGAGTCTGGGCGGGAAGTACTGATCGTTATCAGTCCGATAGATCTCAATGGCCTTCGCCACTTGGCCTAAACCGGCAATTTCCGGCTGTTTACGAGCTTCGCCGATAGCGCTGCTGAAAACAGGGGAAAGAAGTGCTGCCAGCACCCCAAGAATGGCGATGACGACGATGATTTCAACGAGCGTGAAACCGATGAGGCGTTTCATTGTTTATTTTTTCCCCAGCGTTGTTACCGCTGTGTTGGCGACGATTCGCCGGTCTTGGACCTCAAGAATGAAGTGCGGTTGGTCGGGCGAGAAGTTCCAACTTTGGAGGTCGTCTCGATTGATGATGACTACTGGACTTTTGGGAGCCCATTCGGCCATCTGCGGTTCGAGACCCAGAGCCAGAATAATCGGGCTCTTGCCTTGTTGGTGAAGTAGTTTGAGGGCTGTTTGTAACCCGTTAATGGGGCAACCACACTGGGTCCAGACGAGGATAGTCGAAGTGGACGTCAAGAGCGGTCGCGAAGGCAGGGTACTGCCAACTTCTGGACCGCTGTTGGTGGCGCTGGATCGTAAACCCAGGCTCAAGAGCAAGCCCTTGGCGGCAATATTGGTACTTGGTAGAGCCCTAATCGCCACCGCCAGAATCAGACTCAAAGCCCAAGCCCCCAGAGCGAATTGGCCAAGCCGTTCTTTACTGCTGAAGGTAACTTGGAGAAAGAGGGCGATGACACCAGCCCAGACGACGCCACAGAGCCAGCAAGGGTGATACCCGAGCTGCATTAGCCCGAGCGGAAGTGGGCTTAGCACTCCGGCGACGAGAACCGCCGCCTCGATGTTCTTTCGGAGCAGTTGGTTCTTACTGAACCCAGCCAGCAGTAGGGTTAGGCCGAAACCAACTCCCATAATGGGTAGGCCAACCTGCTCTAGCCAATTGCGAGAGTGGCACGTCGGGCACCACTGCAACAATAGAGCCAGAGAACTTATGGCGATGACGATTGAGCCCAGCGACCACCATACTGTCTTGACAGACAACGGCGAAGCTAGGCGTGAGCGTAACGAACTATTTGATGTCATAAGACCTCGTTCGGTGAAGTTTCGATTTCCCTTGATGTCAAGGAACCTCTGAATCCCCGATATTCTGCGCCGAATCAGCCCCTATGTCAATAGCCTTGTCAGCATTTTGCAATTATTGCTTTTAATACCCCGACGGCTTGTCGGAGATATTAATTTACTGCAAATGTTGTTAGCATAATTATATGCAACCAGATACTACCAACGAGCCGAATTCACCACCTGTCCCACCAGTCCAAACGGTGGCGGTCGATCCAGAGAAAAAATCCAAAATTGTCCGTTGGTTCGGTTGGTTTTTACTGGCTTTCGGTTTGGTAAGTCTTTTTGCGATGTTGAGTGATGCCTCGGACCCGAAAACCGCTCTGGGCACCGACGATCAGACTGGCTCTGATATCGGATCCTTTTGGCTTAACTTTGGCTTCATTTCAATTCTATTGATTGGAGGATCATTCTTGATTGAAAGCGGTAAACCAGTCATCAAAATTCTGCGCAAGTTCTTTATTGTCATCCCAGTACTTTTCATTATTATCTTTGCCGCCACCATTCAAGGCACATTTAATGGCCTGGTTTTTCTCGACCAAGAAATTGAGTCACAGCTCGGAGATATTCGGGTTGCCTATCAACAGCGAGCCGATCTCGTTGAACCGCTCCTGACTATCGCCCGTGAACCGCTTCAGCAAGAAAAGGATATTCAACTGACTTTAGCAAGCGCCCGAGGGAAAATTGCCACCAGCAAAAGTGTTGATGAAACCATCCAGGGTGCCAACCAATTCGAACAAACCTTGAGCAAACTAGTTTTTCTAGTCGAGCAGTACCCAACCTTACGGGAGACGAAAGAGTACCAAAATGCTCAAGTGGCTCTTGTCGATAGCACTAAATCCTTAACACTGGAGAGAAAGATATATAACGAGCGAGTAAAACAATACAATCTAATGGTCAAGTCGTTTCCGACTGTCTTACTCGCCCGAACATTTAGCTATTCGCCGCACGAGTTCTGGAACGCTACTACCAATCTTGACAGCCAGTAAGTCCAGCCAAAATTAACCTAGAAAATATTGGCTGGCGTCAACGAGCAACCGAGTAAATCATATTCATTAAGCGCCAGCTCTTTTGTTCGCTATAGAGAGTGGGGTCGTATACACCAACCGAATTGCGTTCAAAATATTTGTAGCGGTGCTCGACGGTGGCCGGATCGGTGCTCAAAGCTAGTTTGTAGAGGGCGTCGGCGATTATTAGTAGGTCGGGATTTAGAGCCGACAGGCTTAACACCCCGCCAGTGAAAGCCGATGGCGATCCCAAAGCAAAGGGCGGGTCGCCGTAGGCCGGATTACCGCCGTAATTGACTCGATACCAACCGTTGGCGTTAGCGTAGTTAGTAAAAAGCGGTCGATCAAAGTTGCCGTTAAAAGTGCTGTAGGCGAACTGATTAGTAAACCCCCTCATCTGATTGTCGCTGGGAAATTGGCTACCGACCAGCGAGCGAGCGCTGTAAAGGGCTTGCAACATAAAAAGATAGCGACGGTTGTGGCTACTGTCGCCACTAACGCCCGCAACCGGCGATTTTTGGTTATCGTTTGGTTTCGTTTCGCTGGTGTAGCCGGCATAGGCAAAGTCCGGGTGGTCGGTCCAAATACCGGCATCAAAAAACATTCCGGCTACTGTTGCCCCGGTTAAATTTCGTAAGCTCGTGACGGTTATACGAGTTTCTAAGAGTCGAGACGCCAGGCTGGTGAAATCGAGAAGTTTTTGACGGTCGGGAGCGCTAAGACTGACGAAAGCGGCATCATCAGCTTGAGCTTGCAAAAGGAGGGCGTTGCTAGCGACCATCCAAACTAATCGATCAAGAATCGCCCGACGGTAACTAGGAGAAGTGCCTTGAGTTTTGTTGATTAAGCACTGGCTGTAATTAAAGTAGTTATCGGGATGGGGACAGACAGTGAAGGGGTAATCAAAAACTTTAGGACCGTATTCCCAACGGAGTAATTGATCTTGAACGATGATCGGTAAAAAACGCTGGACATAATTGGTCATCACTGCAGTACGTTGGGCTGGTGGAGTGTCGGCAATTAGACTGATGACTTTGGCGTGAACATAGGTAAATTGAGTCGTGTCAATAATTTGCTCGTTATACGGAGCGTTATACGGCGTGCCGTTAGCGACATTTTTCCAGACCCGAAAACCGTCGATGCTGGTCAGTCCTTTTTCGCTTTCCATTAGCACCCGGGCCAGATAGTCGAGTTTGCCGTAATCACGACAGGCACCGATCATACTAAGGGTATTATCAACTAACGGTTCAAACTGGTAGAGCAGAGCAGAATTATAAGTTTTATTGTAAAGACGAATCGTATTATTCAAATAACTGGTTCCCGGAGTACCGAACTGCTCTTGTTGGTAATAATTCCAGATGGCGTCAGCCTTCGCTCTGGCTGTTGGCGGTAGACAAGTGGCAAAGTTGAAAGATGAGAATACCTTATCATTAGAACCACCGCCTCCAGAACCACCACCGTTTTCATTACCCGAATCGTTTCCCGAGCCACCATTATTTCCACCGGTTGAATTATCTGTCGATTGATTTTTATTAGTCTTGGAGTTATTACCCGAACTAGTAGAATCTGGGGATGATTCGGAAAGAGCTGGCTGATCAAAGGTCAACGGGTCGAGTACGACATTGCTTGGGCTATCGTCCTTTTTCCAGCCGAAAACACCGACCGCGACAACGGTTAAGATCAGCAGCCAACCCAGCGCTGTTCCCACGACTAGGCGGCGAACTCTATGCTTCATTTCGGAGAAAACGAGCTAATATGATGAGAGGCATGTCTCAATTGTAAATGGCTTCATCCCTGATGGCAAAAAAGAACCATGGGGTTTTTTAACTTAAATAAATATCCTCGCGGCCAGCCGCCGAGGTTTCTTGCAAAAAATCAAATTAAAAAAAGCGGCTCAATTACAGGGTAATCGAGCCGCGAGACATTCACTTGCCAATCTTATTCATGTTAGGTTGAGCTGTTAGCCAAGTCTCCAGGGCCTTGGACAGCGACAGTTGACCAGAGCGCTCCATGTGGGGAGTTTTGGGTCCGCCAGAGAAGACGCTGATGGGCACAATCAAAAGAGTTACCGCCGTTTTCCAGCCAGGTTCTTTCTCTGTGCTGTCGGACCTAACCTTGTCGGCTTTGAGGGAAAACTCGGATTTAGCGACATCGACGATCCAGAGGTCGACCGTACTGTGGGCTTTCGTCTTTGGCCCCAAGAAGATCCACTGGGGAACGGATGTTCCAATGGCAACGAGAGACAGCCACATAATCAACATCCAGCTTCTTGCCTAAGGCTACCAGTTGGGTGGCATCGGGCATGATGAAAGCCTCGGTGTTGAAAACAGCGCCTCCTAACATCTGCCAGCTAGCGTTTACCTTGGCCTGGTCGACGGTGACGATGCCGAGCTTCTCGAAGGCACCGAAGAGCGCCTTGTGATAGGTCTCGACGGCCTTGTTGTCAGTGCCAACTTCTCTTTCTTGTCCTTTGTCTGTTTCTTGAAACATTAAGGGCAGAACGGCGACGGTCTTGATCTTAGCGGCTTCTCCCTTAGCTGGAGTGCCGATTTTCTGGGCCGATGCCGAAGTTGCGAGCAACAGGGTGCCGAGCAACGCCACGGCCAGTGTGAAACAAGTTTTTCTGATCATAGTCATGTGAGATACGCTCCTTAAAAAGGATCAGGATTATCTTAATGCTCTTTGCAATATTAAGCAAGGGTTCTCTTGGTACTTTTCTGGCAATCTGGGGGTAAGATGTTTCCGCCGTCCGCCAGCCAGCGGAGGAGGACGGCAGAGTCTAACCTTACTTTCGCTAAGCTAGTGGCAAACCGGTGCGTTTAATTTCCGTAGCGAAGAAATTTAGACGGTCGTCAAAATCCGTGCTTCGAATCGGATGAGGCTCGATCATATCGGTCTGGTCATTGCGAAGATTCATTAACCGAACTCTTTCGGCTTGACGGTCATCGCTGAAATCCGCCGAGACGACACAAAGATCGATGTCACTGTCTATGTGTTCAGTGCCCTTGGTTCGTGAGCCGAAAATATAAGCTCGTTCCGGGTTGATGCCCGAGTTTCGAACCAGTTGCAGATAGAGTTCGGCTGTTTTTAAAGTCTCTGATTTAGTCATTAATCTTTTGGGCGAAGGAAAGGTAGAATTCCTCCACCACCTTCAGCCATTTTTCAGCGTACTGCTCGGTTGCTTTCAGGAAGACATCCCATTCTGTCATTTTCTAATTTGAGTTTAACAAAAGGGGTCGCCCAAAGCCAGTCATTTTCTGGTAATCTGGGGGTAAGATGTTTCCGCCGGCTGGCGGAGTGATTTTTGAAGGCGAAAGTTGAGAGGGTTGCGAATCTTCAGGGAAAAAGAGAACCGCCCCCTAACGCCTAACGGTCCTTAAGTATTGTCTATTTCTTCTTGCCCGTGACAAAATATAAACCACGCTGGATACCGTCATATTTACTAGAAATTGCAGTGAAGACTTCTTCTGTAGAAAGGACTCGGAAAAAAGGCAACTCGGGGTTGCCAACAGTGAATGTGTCTTTTTCGCTGTTGTAGGCTATTAATAGTGAAAAATGTCCGTAACCTTTTTCGGAACCGTAGATACCCGTGTGATAGCGAAGGATGACGTCATAGTTCGATTCTTGTCCAAAAAGGAATCTACTAATTAGATTCTCCCTATCCTTAGGAATAATTTGCCCCGAAATTGATAGAGGGATGCTATGGGATCGAAAAAAGTTATTTATTGAGTATTTTTTCTTCTCAATCTGGGTGCCATAACCCTCCCTGGGCTCGGAGGCAAGAAACTTAATCTGGGGGTGCTTGAACCTAGAGCGTCCTTTTTCGGGCAAACGTAAACCCAGTTCAGCACCAATCGTCTCTTGGTCGAGAATGTCCAGCTTCCGTCGGTAGAGTATCCACTGAAGGGTGGCTGGGACGCAACAATACGGCAGTTGATAAAATGGGCGGTAGTCCATACATACGTATTATACGAAAAAGAGGGACGCTACCACGGAGGAGCGTCCCTTGTCGATGCTGGCCGAGCTTAGCCCATGTCGCCTTCGGAGCCACCTTCGCAGCTTGTCCGGCTGTTTAGTGCGCTTTGCCCCGATCGCCAATACGGGTGTCCCAAGAGGGATGCCCGCTATTTTATAAGACGGCCAATTACGCAGGCCTCTTGCCCGATTTCGGTATTTGGTCGAGGGAAAATTATGTACTCGCCCTCTCTGGCTACATATTTAATCTCGCCATCAGTGGCAAAGATCTTGCCCGTTTCGAGTTTATCGAAGTTTTGGTACTCCTTGTCGAACGCGAATCGAGAGCTAGTTTTTTTAATAAAACGGTCCACGTTAATGTGTAGCCGACTCCTAAGTGTATCTTCGGGAAGTGAAGCGATGATACCGAAATAGCCCAAAAACTGCAGGATGGTTTTTTCGGCCAAGCCGATATATTTTTCTGGGTAGAAATTGGACCCACATTCGGCGCAGATGGCTATTTTATTCTGCGCGTGCATATATCCGTCGGTCCCGCCTGGTTCTGATACAGACCAACCAGAGGAAATGATCTCAAAATTAAATTTGCAGGCTAAATCAAACGACTCTTTCTCGCAGATAAGGAATGGTCGATCTTCCGGACCGTTGTAACCATGTAGATCTAGTAATGCGTCGCAGCCGTCGAGTAGTTTCATCAGCTCTCGAGCCAAGCCGTCCTCATAGACGGCTCCAGTATTTCCATTAATGAAACAACGATTGAGATTTTTTTCGGTAAAACGAACGTTCTGCTCGACAGCTTTAGGGTTAGCAATGACGAAATGAACAGTACCCGCATCAATTCGCAGGGCTCCTATTAGTTTCGTGACAGCCAGTACGCCTGCTGGCTCATTCCCATGGATACCAGCAAAAACGGCAACGGTTCGGCCAGGTAGTTTTCCACGAACCGTCGTAATCTCAGGATTCATAGTACGCATTCTAGCCCCTCGAGTAATTCTTTTCCAGCCCAGTACTAACGAGCTATCAAGCCCTGCTTGTGATTCCGCGCAATCTTATGCCCAAGCTCGTGGTATTCAGGTAATCTGAGAATCATAATGTTACCAGCCCTCTACATAATGTGCGGCCTGCCCTACTCCGGAAAAACGGTACTCGCCAAGAAATTAAGTAAGAAATACGGCTGGAAACTGGTGGAAATCGATGGAATCAAGGCACGACATGGTTTTGCTGGCATATGGCAAGATATGAAGATGAAAGATTGGGATGAGATTTTTAGTGAATCATTCGAAGTCGTCCGAAACGAACTAGGAGCAGGTAGAAGTATTATTTATGACTCGGCTAATCTAACCAGGGAAAGCCGGGACAGACTGAAGAATATAGCGAAGGAGTCTAGTGCTGAGGCGAGACTGATTTTTCTTGATATTCCAACGGAAGAAGCCATCTCTCGATGGCGGGAGAATGAAAAAGCAAAGTTTCGACATCACCTACCGGAGTGGGCTTTGAAGGCCGCAATTAAAACATATCAGCCACCGACTACTGATGAGATGCCTGTTTCTCTTGACCTGCCTTAGTCCTGGACAAAATCCTTTTTTACACCAAGGCAAGCCCTTTTTCTATGAAGACATTGATATCAGAGTAATGCGGGGTCAGCTTTTTCTGTAGATCGACTAGGTTCGGATAGTTGTGGTCGGTGTACGCGCCGGAGCGATTCCATGGCCAAAAAGTTTTCATGATGGGATCGAGGCCGGTGATGGCGAAAGCATAGACTTCCGCTAGTTTCCAAATTATTTGATCTGAAACTCCAGGATTCTTAGTGCGCATCCGCGAAAAGAAATGCGAAATGATTAGTTCGTGAGCAGTGATGCGTCGCTGTTCTCGAGCGTCTTTGTCCCAAATCCGCACCACTTTGTTACCGCCCCAGTTACTGATCCCGGGGTGGAAAAGACTGACGACACATTCGTAATGTTTGTGGGCGAGCGGAAACCTGGTTAGTTCAGCCAAGCGCTCGAAAAACTTCTGGTCAATCTCGTCCCAACCGCGTTGATACGTCCCAATAACTTCGTCGAGCTTATTCCCGATTTCGAGATATCGCTTATTGGCGACTGTCTTGGCGAGTAATTTGTCACCATTAGCGATTTTCTTAGAGTCTTCTGCTGAAATTTTCATAGTTTCGGCGTACTCCAAAACACCTTGCTCGCTCCGCCCTTTAAGCATCACAACAATCATCTCCGTATCGTATTTTTGGTCTTTGATAAACCGCAGTAGCGACATATAGCAATCTTACTCCTTAGGGCTTCACGGATAAACCCATTTCTTTTTAAGCCAATTCGGTACTTTTCTGGTAATCTGGGGGTAAGATGTTTCCGCCGGCTGGCGGAGTCATTATTGAAGGCGAAAGTTGACTTGTCCTCCGAAGCCTCGGCGAAGGTGGGGAAAGCTGTTAACCGTTCCGCCGGCTGGCGGAGACAAGATGGCGGGAACGGGTTAGAAGGTTCGGGAGTATGAGGGTGTAATTTTGTATTGATAAAATTAGATCACGGCTATGGATACTATTAAGATATATCGAGCTAAGACTGGGCGATGGGGCGGAACGAGCTTTGACGAACTAATTAAAAAAACTCGTCGCTTGTTTAAGGAGATTGAAAGTAATCCGAGACGAAAGCTACATATCCGTTCGGCGTATTTCAAGAAGGAGAAAATATTCTTTGATTATTTCTGGCCACACCTTAATCAAAAACCACCTCGCCAGCGCCAGAAAAGATTAGCCTACTTGGAATGTGGTATTGAGTTACTCCAAAATTCTCATCACGCTCCGACATCAAAAGCAAATCCCAATAGGAAGTCTGAACTTTTGCACCGCTTTGCGGGAGTAACCAAAGACGACGAACTATTTTTTGTGCAAGTCAAAGAAGATACTAAAACCAAGAAAAAGTTTCTAATGTCAGTTTTTCCACCAGACTAACAAAAAATCCCCCGCAAGTGAGGTATATCAACCTCGTGCCGGAGATTCTTCTTGAACCAAAGATATCATTTACCTGGCAGGCTGTCAATAGTCACAGACCCCAATTTCTCGGCGACTAATTCCCAGGGGTTAGTAAAGCGGTGATTGCCAACACATTTTTGGAGCTCCCGAAAATTTTCAAAGTTACACTCGCTTTTTAGATAGTCGCCCAGATCTTTGTTGGTGCTACTTATATAGGCCAGAGTTTGTTTGCAAGAAACAGACTCCGCAAAGGCTTTTCTGAATTCACTCTCATTTTGGCAGTTGTCCTTTAGGATGATTGAACCCAGGATCAAATCTCGAGTCAGAGACGGCGGGCCGAGATTACCAGTTGCAATAATAGAATCGACACTGGAGGCTTTCTCCATTTTCTCAAGCAGAGAATCTCTGATCTCTAGGTCTTCTTCATCTTGAGAGACAATGGTTTGGTTGAGGGCTTTAATTACATCGTAGGAGGATGAGTGTTTCTCCTCCATCTCTTCTTCTTCGATGACTGAAAAAACTTTTTCGGCGATCTTTTCGGCAGTGGTGAAACCCATAAAGGCAGTGAGAATTGCCAGCTCATTATAGGTGTAATCGCCGTTTTCCCCACCATCGGAAGTGACGACTTTCACTCCGTCCAAGCTCTTTTTCGTAAAACTATCTTGGAAAATCGCGAGACCAGGCTTAATTTCGGAAACCTTGTGGTTATTATCGCCGAAGGATCGAGAGAGCAGGGTTAACAAGATCGTGCATATGCCCGCATACGAGGCTTTGTAAAATAGGGGTAGATTGCTAAGTTTCTCCCCGTGACTAAATGGTACATTCATTCCCATTCCACCAGACCCGGTTGTTCCAACCTGAATATAGTGAACTTCCTTCAACTTTTTCAGAACTGGATAGAGGCCTACGTGAAATTTGGTGATGTCAGTTAGATTGTCGTGTGATTTGCGGAAAAATATCGTGGCGATATTTAAGCAGTTGACGATCACATTTGGAGTGATTTTATCGACTATTTCTGCTAAGCTGTCGAGATTTAAAACATCAAGTTGTATGGAATCAATATCTTGTGAGCTGAACTTCTTAAGATCAGCTCCGGTTACCTCGTAACCTTTTTCCAATCCAATCTCGCAAATCTTTCTGCCAACAGATCCCGCTCCACCCAAGACCAGTATTTTCATCGGCCTAATTGTACATCTTGTTAGATAGGGGTAAAAATAATAAAGTCAAGGTAATGAAACTAAAGACCATTACGGGGGAAGCAAAGATTCAAACCCATGAGACCGAGGGGATAATTCCCGGGTTTCAACATGCTTTGACTTTATTCAAGCAAGCGTCAATCAATGTCCCGGCATATAAGGCTTTTTTGAAAAGTCACGGAGTGGATCCTAAAAAAATCAACACTCCAACTGACTTTTCCCGACTCCCCATAATTACCAAGGAGAATTACCTAAAGAAGTATCCGCTACAGGAATTGATGTGGCAGAGAGGAGTTAGCGACGCTCGGATGATATCGGCTAGTTCAGGGTCGAGCGGACAACCGTTTTTTTGGCCAAGAGGCAATCAAAGCGTTGAAGACTCGGTCGTGATACTGGACGAGCTGTTAGACAAGACCTTTCAGACCAAAACCAAAGAGACACTGTGTATCAACGCCTTTGCCATGGGGACATGGATTGCCGGTACTTATATGAATTCGGCAATGTGGCGATTGGCTGATTTAGGGCATCGGATAGTCACCATTACGCCCGGAATTACCAAAGAGGAAATTGCTCGCGAACTTGAAGTGTTGGGACCAACTTTTCAGCAGGTTCTAATTATGGGTTATCCACCTTTCGTCAAAGATGTCGTCGATTATGCGAAAACCCGTAATATTAAACTCGCTCGACTCGATATAAAGTGCTTATTGGCCGGTGAGAACTTTTCCGAGCAATGGCGAGACTACATTCTAGCGAGGATTGGCAAGAAGAACCAACCAGAATCAACTCTGGGGATGTATGGAACTGCGGATGCGGGAATAGTTGGTACAGAAACACCCTTATCGATATTTATCAGAAGACTCTCTGCCGATGACCGCCGACTGTACGAAGCTCTTTTCGGTAACGACTCTATTTTGCCAACTCTGGTTCAATACAATCCCGATCTTCGTTATGCAGAAGAGATCGACGGTAAAATCATCTTCACAACCGACAACTCCTTGCCCCTGATAAGATATGAGATATTAGACGAAGGCAGAGTCTTGACACCGAGTATGGTTAATAACGTACTTGGCCGGTTTGGAAAGAGAATCCCAGCTGAAATGAAACCATTTTCTGACAACCCATACATTGCCCTCTATGGAAGACAGGATGTGGCGGCGACATTCTACGCCCTAAATATTTATCCAGAGAATGTTAAATATGGGCTAGAGATTCCAGCTCTTCAAGCAATTGTGACGGGGAAATTCGTCATTAAGGCCGAATTCGACGACACAACACAAACGCAGGCGTTAGACTTAAGTGTCGAGCTCCAGCCGGGAGTAAAACCAGACCAAAAGATCGAGAGGAAAATATTTAAAGCGGTTGTCGACAGTTTAGTGCAGAACAACAGCGAATACAGCAAGTTATACCAGGAGATTGGCAAGAAGGCGGAGCCGATCGTGCATCTGATGGAGCAAGGGAATCCGGATTTCAAGCCAGGAATTAAGCACCGTTGGTTTAAGAAATGAACGAGGAATACGAGCCGATATTCTTCTAAATAAAACGAATGAATAAGCCTCAATTACAAATAATTAATTCCAAAGTTTACAATAATACTATCCGCCTCTGGCTGGGTCGAGACGATTATTTAAGTCACGACGAGCTCGATGAGTATTGCGTCGCGCTCAAGACAGAGTGGAACAAGGGCGGCGATACATTTATAGAGTTAATGATAAAGTGCTTGGGATGGCCGTGGGCTGAAGATGTAGTTAAATGTTATGTCACCGGCACTCGAGCCAGCTTTTCTAGTCCGTTGACCGTCGGGTACAAGAAAAATATTAATTTAGCGCTGAATGTATTAACTCACGAGCTTATCCATTGCTATATCAGTCAGCACATTCCCGAGCTTCGGAAGAAAATTGACGATTTCTACGCTGAATATTCGAACGAAAATCGATTGACCCAAAATCATATTATGGTTCATGCTATTCACGAATATATTTACCGTAACACAAGCAGAGTTGAAGAATTGGAAGCAGATATTAAGAGTTGCCAGTCAGCACCAGACTACGCCAAATCTTGGGAGATTGTTGGTCGAGTCGGCTATCAAGAGGTTGTAAAGAAAATAGCCCGCTGAGATTTTGGTCTCAAGGGGCTAAGGGTGTTCGGAGCGGGTTGTTGCTACGCTCCCGTGCAACGACTGGTGCAACCGCCTTCGCCGCTACCACCGTCACCGCCGCATTCGCTGGGAGTGCTACAGTCACCGGCCTTGCCTTGTGGCCAGTAGATTGGATTCAGTTTGCCGAAGCGTAGGCGGAGTGCGGTCAGAGTCCGTTTGTAAGCGGACTTAGCTGGTTCATCGCTCGGAGAGTGGTGGATGAACTGGCTGAAGTGTTGCGTACAGAACTTGGCGTATTCCTGCGTGTGGAGGACGAAGCTGTGCCACATCTCGTCAATGATGAGAGATGGCGCATGTGTCTTGTCGGGCTTTTCAGCACAAACGATGAGGAATTTCTTGCACTCCTCGAACTGCTGGCGTGCTTCTGGTTCGGAAACTTCATATTTCCGACAAAAGTTCATGATGAGTAGGGGAGGAGGTTGATAAGCCATCACCTCCTCTGCGTTGACGATGTTAACGGTGCTTAATACAGTAGCCATTTAGGTATCCTCGTATTTTTTCTCAAAGAAGGATCCTTGAGAAGCTCAAGATACAACTTTATTAATTCATAATCAATAGTTTAACCCCAAGTCAGCCATTTTATGCTAGTCTAAAGGCAAGATGTCGTCATTTCTAAAGGAAATTCTCTTCCCGGATTTTAAGCCAGGAGTTAAGCATCGTTGGTTTAAGCGATGAACGAGGAATATGAGCCGAGATTTTTTCAGTCTCGTGAACATTCTGATGTCAAGGAGCTTATTAAGGAAGGAAAAATTCGTGAGGTTATTGATAATCTTTCAGAAGAGCTGGAGAATCTATTTCGCATAAACTTTCCCTTCATAACCCCCGCTACCCCAGAGTACATCACTACTTTTCAGAAGTTTCTCGGTAGATATCTGAACGGGAAGAAAGAAGCTGAGGTTGGGGTTTGGGCTTACTATCCTTGGAAGCAAACTTTGGTTCACTTACCCGAAAGTGCAGACTTCTTTAAACTAAGAACTTCCAGAAACAAATTTTTAATAAATAATGAAGAACAGCAGAAGTTCTATAGCTCAAAGATAGGTATAGCTGGTCTCAGTGTTGGACTCGCAGCCGTAAACTCACTCGTGTTATCAGGCGGTGGTGGGCAAATGAGAATCGCGGATTTTGATAATCTATCCATTACAAATTTGAATAGATTGCACTCATCGGTATGTGATTTGAACAGAAGTAAAGCAGCTATTGCCGCAAGAAAGGTTTACGAAATAAATCCTTTTCAAGTTCTCGAAGTCTTCCGGGATGGAATAACAACAAAGAACATAAGCAAGTTTTTTGGGAGGGGGAGTGATAAACTCGACATTTTTATTGAGGAGATAGATGATATTAAGCTGAAAATAGACACGCGAATCTGGGCTAGAAAACTAAAGATACCTGTCGTTATGGCTACAGACAACGGAGATAATGCAATCATTGATGTGGAAAGATTTGATTTGGAGCCTAATCGGAAGTTGTTTCACGGTAGAATTGAGGAATCAAAGCTCCTAAGCGTTGGGGAGAACCTTGGAATGACGGAGAGAATAAGGCTAGCTAGCGCAATCGTTGGAGCAGATATTACTCCGAGGACACGCATGTCGCTCACTATGGTGGGAACAAAAATACCAGCATGGCCCCAGTTAGGCAATGCAGCAACCCTCTCTGGTGTGGCGGTGAGCTACGTTTCAAGAAGAATACTTACGGGGTTAAGTATGCCCTCTGGTAGGTATGAAGTATCGCTTGACGAGAAACTTGATCCCACCTACTTCAGAGGTTCATCTGTACAAGAGAGGGAAATAGACAGAAAAGAGTTCATTTTTACGCTTGGTAAAATATTCGGGAGTTAATAAAAGATGTCAATTATAAATCCCTGGTTGATCGAAGAGAAGGATTTCGCAGCGGCTAAAGATCTTAGGAGCCAGATAAACTTCTGGTTGAAATACGCCGTATTAGCGGCATCTGCGCACAATACCCAACCTTGGGGCTGTATCTTTAGAGACAACTCCCTAATTGTATATAGGGACGAAGATCGAACTCTTGGAAGCGATCAAACTACTAGATTGGCTCATATAGGTATAGGAGCGTTTATCGAAAATCTATCCATCGCATCAAAAAGCTGGGGGTATGAACCCAAAATACACATTACTGCTTTCTATCCTAATGAGTTAGAGATAGCTCATATTTCATTCGAGAAGGCCGTAGAAACTACAGGGAGAGATGATCTCGAGTTGTTCAAAGCAATAACCTCTAGACACACCAACAGGGGTCTCTATGTGCCAGGAAAGCTAGATGAATCCCTACTAAATAAAATTGCAACTGACAAAGAAGGTACCGCCAAATCTTTTGTAATTACTGAGGAAAGTGGGAGAAAACGGATCGGAGAGCTGGTAGCAAAAGGCACCGACATAGCGCTATCGCTGCCCTTTATGAAAAGAGAGTTGGCAAGTTTTATTTATTCCTCAAGCAAGCCTAGGGAAATAGGAATGCCAATAGAGTCAATGATTCCGGGTCAACTCAAGAACTTTATAAGACCAGAAACTGCAATAAAATATATGAATCCCGAATCGCTTGCTAGGGAAAATTTGAAAAAATATTCCCAAGCCCCCGCATTAGTAATAGTGGGAACTTATGAGGATGACCCTACGGCATGGATTGATGCGGGCAGACTCATGCAACGAACCTTACTTAGAGCAGCTGCAAAGGGCTACAGCCATGATATAGCAGCGGGACCTATTGAGATACCTACACTCCTTCCCATTCTCAGACAAGAGATACAACCCGATACAAGGCCTCAATTACTATTCAGAATCGGTCGAGCCGAAAAGTCTTCGTTATCAGTTAGCTCTGGTAGGAAAGCCGTAATAGTTTAACTTATTGCCAGTTCTTAGATCTGTCGGGTTCGTATGTGGTAGGCTAATCTTATGGAGCTTGTTGTCTTAACTCTCTCAACCTTGGCTAACTTGGTAGTAGGGACATTTATCTTAGTGAAGGATAGAGGGAGCCATACGAATCGTTTTTTCTGGGCATTTACGGTTTTTTCCGCTATCTGGGGAGTGTCTAACTACTTTTCTCTGCACCAAACAAATCCTGAGGCAAGTCTTGGATCAATCAGGATCGTGATGTTCTTCGCTGTTTACTATTCGCTTACTCTATTTTTAACAATACACACCTTCCCCTCAAGAACTATTTTATTGAAACGGTGGTTGTTTATTATCATAACTCTCGGGAGTGTATTTGTATCAATCTTAACTCAAACATCATTGATATTTTCCGGTATAGAAGGCTCTGGATCGAACGCAGCGCCCATTGCCGGTCCGGGGATATTCCTATTTGCTCTAACAACTGGTTCATTAATACTATCGTCAATAATTCTGTTGGTTACGCGATATATCAAATCTCGCGACACTCTAAGGGCTCAACTCAAGATGCTATTAATCGGAGTGACTGGAAGTGCGCTACTCATATTCTTGAGCAATTTTCTGCTCGTAGTTGTGTTTAAATTTAATCTCTTGTTAAATTTTGGGCCGTCGTTTACGTTGATTTTCATTATTGCAACCGCTTACGCGATCACCCAACATGGTTTGTTTAATGTTAAGGTCGTTGTAGCAGAAATCGGTGCTGCGGCAATAGTGTTAGTGAACTTCACGCAACTCTTTGGCTCAGAGGGAGTTGCAGATTTAGTATTCAGGTTGATTATTTTTGGGATGGTAACTATCTTCGGCTTTCTACTCGTCAGATCTGTCCAAAACGAGGTCTCCCGTCGTGAGGAAGTCGAGATTTTGGCCAAGGAGAAGACGGCGGCGTTGGGGGAGGTTGAGGAGCGCAACAAGAATCTAGCGACACTGCAGAGGATTTCCGACATCGTGTTGAACGAAAGTGAGATGCGACCGATGACCCAGAAGATTCTCGATGAGATTCCCAAACAACTGGAATCGTGCGCTGGGGCACTACTGTCCGTCGTCAAGGATAGTCAGCTAGTGGCTTACGGCCTGTCGGAGCATCAGTTTGCTCATAAGATCCTGTCGTTGGTCGGTGGAGACTTGGAAAAATACAGCCATCCTGTCAAGAAAGATTTCAACTTAACCCACGCGGTATTAGTGGACAAAGAACCGCACGATTCTGATGCCTTGAGCGATTTTATCAGCCCGCCCATCTCTAAAGCGGTAGCACTGACAATTCAAAAACTCATCGGCGCTCGGCATATCGAGGCCTTCCCGCTCTACGCTGGCGGCGAGCCGTTCGGGGTGCTGATGTATATTTTTACCGACTCCAAAGATCGAGTCCATGAAAAGAACCACTCGATTGCCAAAGCCATTTCTGACGATATGAGCCTCGCCATTCAACGTGCCCAGGCCTATACCAAACTCAAGGAAGCCAACGCTTACTTAGCCGACCTAGACAAGCTTAAGGACGAGTTCATCTCGATGGCCTCGCACGAATTGAACACGCCACTGGCGGCGATCGAAGGCTATCTGTCGATGGTACTGGACGAAGGTATGGGGAAGATTGACCCGAAGGCCAAGGAGTACTTAAATCGGGCTTATGATTCCAGTAAACGGCTGGCCGAGCTGATCTTGGACTTGCTCAACGTTTCTCGAATTGAACAGGGTCGGCTGAAAATGAAGTTTGCCAAGACCAATTTTACCAGTCTGGTTGATTCGGTGATAAAGGAGCTTCAGCTCAAAGCCGACACCAAAAAGCTGTACTTGAAACTCGAAGCGCCGAAAACCGACCTGCCGGAAACTTTCTGCGACCCTGACCGTATCCGCGAAATTTTCGTCAACCTAATCGGCAACTCAATCAAGTTTACCGACAAGGGCGGCATTACCATCAAGCTGTCGCATCCGGACGATCATATCCGAGCCGAGGTAGTCGATACCGGTCGCGGTATCGCTAAAGAGGACCAGAAAAAACTTTTCCAGAAATTCTCCCAAGTCAAACGAGAGATCGACGAACATCAAGGCACGGGCCTGGGGCTGTATATCAGTAAAAACTTTGTTGAGCTCCATAAGGGCACAATTGGAGTTACGTCGGAAGTTGGCAAGGGCGCAACATTCTTCTTTGAGATCCCAATTCTAAAATCCGCTCCCAAAGAAGTCGCCGGCGCGATGCTCGACAAGCCCGTCAGCGCCGCCCAGCTTGCCCCTCGAAGCTTTCTTGCCCACCATAGCTTTAGCGACGGTGGGAGCGTAGTGGGGATCGAAACGAGCCCCAAAGGTGTGCCGAATATCGTCGCCGAGTCTTCAAAAGCGAAGGCGTAACGTCCCCCATGCTTCCTAAATCGCTATTGACACAATTGATACAATTGATACAGTGAATTCAAGATGATAAAGACGATTGAAGCGATGGAAGCGCGAAGACAGTTTGGGGGCTTACTGAACGAGGCTTACTACGGTAAAAGGGCAACAGTAATTCGTCGAGCGGGTAAACCGCTGGCGGCGTTGGTACCGTTAGAAATCTTTGAGGCGCTGACTACCGTTGCCGACGAGGATATTGAGATGTATACCCCGGCAAGAGTGAAAGAATTCCTGACAGCCGACAAAAAATAAGACGGAACAGAGATGTCGCTAGGCTCGTCTCTCACTGATCGTTCGAGATTTCGCTTCACTCGCCTCTCACCCGGAGGTTCGAGGTGAAAGTATTTCTAGATTCGTCGGTATGGTTTGCCGCTGCTTTTTCGCCTGGCGGTGGGTCAGGTGAAGTGGTGCGTCGTTCGGCCGCTAGAAAAGCTACCATCGTCGCTACCAAACAAGTAATTGCCGAGACGGTCAGAAACTTACAAGCCAAAGGCAATCCAGTAGCGTTGGAGCGATTCTTTGAATTTTACGCCCAAGCTCGACCGACCGTGGTTGAACCAAATCCGACACAAACTAAAGAAGCGGTAGCTGTCATCAACCCGAAAGATGCCCCGATCTTAGCTGGAGCTAAAATAAGCAACTGCCAATTTTTAGTCACCCTCGATCGTCGTCACTTCTTTACTGACGAGGTGGCACAATTTGCTCAACCAACAGAAATTATATTACCCGGGGAATTGTTAAAGAGTATTTCATTTCTTTAAAGTCCAGTACCAGACTAACTTGGAATCGAGCAAGGCGAAGGTTTGAAAGCGGTCGCTAGCTAACTCTATTTTTCAATATTTCATGTTCCGAAACAAAGATTGAACGGATATTGTCTGCTAGGTAAAAAGAACCGGTGACAAGAATTAAATCGTCTTGGTGGGCATTCTTTTGTGCCGCTTTGAAGGCAGTAACTGGGTCTGGAATGATGAAAACGGTCGCTTTAGGGGCGGCAAACTTCCTGGCTATGTCGGCAATTATTTCCGGATTGGTCGCCGTACGGTAAGCGTTTCGAAAAGAAGTGACATAAATAAAGTCGGCATAAGGCGCAATCTCTTTCAGAATTCCAAATGTATTTTTTTTGGCAGACAAACTGATGACGAGGTGGCAGTGATGATATTCCTGGGTCGATAAGTTTACAGCGGTGCAACGCATCTTGGTGGGGTTATGAGCAACATCGATTACAACACGGGGGCTGTGGCTGACTACTTCGAATCGAGCCGGTAACGGACGGATATCGCCAAGTGGAGCTAATTTCTCAAATCCCAACGATTCAACAACGGCTTTTCCCAGATGGTAATTTACCTCCTGGGCGCCAAGATCGCCAGTTGTAACTCGGTGGTAGCTGGCGTGTTGTTTCTGGCAGATTGCTTTAAACATGGCTAGCAGTTTTGGTCTTGTTTCAGCGGTGAAGAATCGACAACCCTTCTTAATAATCCCCGCCTTATCAGAAGCGATTTCAGCGAGCGTTTTACCCAAAACTTCGGTATGGTCGATGCTGATATTAGTAATGACGGCAACGACTGGCTCGGGGATGACATTAGTTGAATCGTACCGTCCGCCGATACCCACCTCGATTATTTGGTATTGGCAGTTCTCTTGTTGGAAGTACAACAGGGCAATCGCCAAGAGACATTCAAAATACGACGGACAGCCAAATTCATGATTCTGACTGACGGCAGTAATCGCCGGCTTTAATCTGGCTGTTAATTTGGCAAATTCTAGCGGGGAAATATACTGACCGTTAGCAGCAACTCGTTCAATAGTGGTAGTGACAAACGGAGAAGTCAGTAAGCCCACCCGTTGACCATTCTTAAGTAGAAGCTGGCTAATGACATTGGCGGTCGAGCCCTTGCCAGCCGTGCCAGTGATGTGGACGAACTTCGTCTTGCCGAACTGGTAATCAAGGGCATCCAGTAGCGCGCGAGTTCGTTTAATGAAAATGTCCGGATGATTTCTTTGGTGCTGACGACCAGGCGCTGGTATTAGTCCTCCCAGGAATTTAACAGCGTCAAAATATGTCTGATTGTTAGAACTCATTGCCAAGCTCCTGTTTTGGTCTTCAGGCCGCTTTTTTGGCTGCGAGTCGCTCATCACTCGTCACCGGACAATCCTGTCCGCTTCCTCACGCTTCGTGCCTCTCGCCGAAAAAATCGGCCGAAGCTTCTCAAAAGCGAGTTTGGCAATGAATTCTTGGGCATTGTCGGTCAAGAGTAGCTAAATCGGGGTCCTTAATCAAGAAAAACGACCAAGCAGTCTGCTTGGTCGTTGTATCGAACGGTTTAGTTAGTTTTCCATAGCCTCGAGAACCCGCAAATAAAGATCCTCGACAATTTTTCTCTGCTTGTCGCCGAGCGCAGCGTAGTGGTCGAGTCCCGGGGCGGAATTGACCTCGATGATGTGGTAGTCGTTCTTTAGCGGTCGATCGATTGAAATGGGGACGATGACATCGACCCCACAGAGCCTTAATCCCATATCCTTTGTCAGCTTGACGGCCATCTTGGCCATTTCCGGATGAACGATGTCGGTCACATCGA
>CAYHNZ010000002.1:0-63239 GCA_964358205.1 uncultured Candidatus Saccharibacteria bacterium
GGGTTTCGGCGTCTTAACAGACAGGCCTCAACCCGCTCGACCGGTTCGAACTAAAGCAGTTTAGTTCTCACGAGCGGTCTCGCCCCCGCACGCTACGCTTACGCGAACTAGGTAAAAAGTAACTCGCTGGACCGCCAGCTGGCGGTACCATGGCTCGTCACTTTTTGACTATCAGGATAATTGACATTAGTTCGAAGGTCTTGCCTGAAAGATAAAAAGAATTTACAGTATTTAAAATGTCCCAACCAATTACCACCGTTGACGAGCAGTACATCTGCGACGAATGTGGCTACACGAGCCCAATTGCTAACGAACGCTGTCCTGACTGCGGCTCGGCGATGAGCGCCCTTCACGACGAAAAACCCAAAGCTAAAGCTCTCGACGGCGAAAGCGAAGAGGATTTAGCCGAAGAGGGTATGGACTCTGAAGCCCCAAAATCGCTGGAGACCCTCCAAAACGAGGAACAAGAAGAATCCGACAAAGAATACCAAAACGATACCTACGGAAACGAATAAAAAAAGAGCCCCGCTGCTTCTGCAGGGGGCTCTCGGCGTAATCGGACCTAGCGGAGAATGATGCTCGGGTCGTGCTTGGCGATCTCATTCTGGATCACCGCGACGACCTGGGGCTGAATCGCCGCCCAACTGTAGGCGTCGCCGATGAGAACATCCACCTTGTAGGGGGTGATGAAGATCTCGGAAACACCTTCGATGGCAGTGACCTTTCGGGCAAGCTCAGTGCCGATTGGGCCGAGCCGAGACAGGTCATCACTCCGTTCGTCACCGTAGGTTGTGAATGGGTGACTCCAGCTGCTGATCTCGTAGTGGCTGATCAATCGCCTAGTGCTGAACGAGCGAAAGCAAGCGTTCTCGGACTTCTTGATTGTGACCGGAATTTGCTTGGCTTCGTTGCGAAGTGCAACAACGGCGATGTGCTGCTTGAGACCTAGACCGACATCACGCAGAGTTGCAATAACCTTCGGCTCGACTTCCTTCCAGGTGAAGGCATCGCCAATCTCGACGTGGACGTCGTAGGGTCTGAACATTAGCTTTGCAATACCCCTTACGGCATATAGCTGCTTGGCGATCTTGCGACAGACCGGGCTGATTTTGTCGCCCAGTACATCCGCTTTCAGGTCACGGCCGACCTCGGTGATGGAGGTGTTGCAGATTTCGCGGTTGATGTGGAACAGACGTATCCGGTCGTTTGGCGGGATCTCGACGATCATCGTCAGTGCCTTGCCATTCTTGTGGAAATCGAGTGTCCTGGTTTGCCAGGGCGCTTCGGGAGATAAGTAACTGCGTTGCCAGCCTTTTTCCAAGCTAGGCCAGATAGAGCCGGGGCGTGCAGAGTTCTGACCAAAAGCAACCGCCGAAGCGATTGCGCAGACCGCGATTGTTAGTAGAGCATTCTTCATTTCGTTTTCCCTCTGGAGTACTAGCACGAATGCGAGTAATCCCATTTGGGAAAACGAATATTATGGTCACTTGATTTAAATGAACTAATTGAACAAGATAATAGTAGCACTTTTACCCTAAAAAGTCAACTGATGTGGGACAATTTTCCCGCTTCCAAAAAACCCTAAAAACAGGTAAAAAGAGAGTAATGTTTCATATTTATAACTCCCTTTCAGGCAAGAAAGAAAAGTTTAAGTCGATAAAACCCAAAAAAGTGGGCATGTATGTTTGTGGGCCGACGGTTTACGACTACGGTCATGTCGGTCACGCCCGAACATATCTAACCTTCGACCTTCTCAACCGTTTTTTGAGCTTTCTTGGCTATAAAGTCAACTATATTCAGAACATTACCGACGTTGGACACCTGGTAGGGGATGCTGAAACAGGTACAGATAAGATAAAGAAGAAGGCCCAGGAGTCTGGCGAGAGTATTGGCGATATTGTGCGACATTATACCGAGGCACACCTGGAGGATCTAAAGTCTCTTAATATTATTGAACCAAGTAATTTACCCAAGGCGTCGGAACATATCGCTGATATAATTGATTATATCAAGGACCTAATCGCCAAGGGATTTGCCTATGTAACCGAGGAGGGTAATGTTTACTTCAGCGTAAATAAAAAACCTGATTACGGTAAATTAAGTCGTCGGGGATTAGCGGAAATTCTTACTGGTACTCGGGTCGAGCCAGCCAAAGACAAGCGGATTGCGGCCGATTTTGCACTGTGGAAAACCAGTCTCCACCTGGCAGGTGGAGGCGGTATGGCCGAGTTGGTCTGGGATTCGCCTTGGGGTAAGGGTTTCCCGGGTTGGCACATCGAATGTTCGGTGATGAGCCAGAAATATCTCGGTGATACTTTTGATATTCATGGTGCGGCTGTTGAGCATGTCTTTCCTCATCACGAGAACGAGATTGCCCAAGCCGAAGCTAAAACCGGCCAACCATTAGCCAATTACTGGGTTCATTCCGGCATGTTGACCATCAACGGCCGGAAGATGAGTAAATCGCTTGGTAACACCATTCGCGTTCCCGACGCCCTCAAGGATTATTCGGCCAATGAAATCCGCCTGGCTTTTTATCTTACTCCCTATCGCCAGCCGTTCGACTACACTCGAGAATCAATGACTCAAGGGGTAGTGCTTCGCTCCAAACTCTTTAACGCTTATCTGATCGCTAAAGCCGAAGGTGACGAAGGGAGATTAACAGAGGTAATTGACACTCTCGCCGATGATCTAGACACCCACCGAGCCCTAGACCTGTGGTTAGAGTACGCAGGTAGCTTAAGCAAAGAGCAGTTTGAAAAGCTGTTTGAGATCTTCGGCCTCAAGTTCACCGCCATTGAAGATAATCCCCAGGCGAAGAAACTAGCCGACGAACGAGAAGAAGCTCGAGCCAAAAAAGACTTCCTCACGGCCGACAACCGCCGTCAAGAGATCGAACAGCTTGGTTACGAAGTTCTAGACTCGGATTCCGGCACTCGCTACATCCCGCGTTAAGTTTAGGGGTGGGATATAATAGGAATCATTTCCATACTTGAAAATTGTAAACTGAAAATTGATAATTGCCGACGATTTGTCGGTAGCATATACTTTACGCCTGAAAACCATTGACAAACCTTTGATATTCCGGTATATTCCGACCGTACGTTAAGCGACTGAATTGTCGGCGCTGTCTCGGCTGGGATTTGGGAGAGCCGTCACATGAGTTGCTCTAGGGCTTCTCGACGGTTTCCCTCCTTCCCTTTTCCTGGCTGAGACAGCGCTGATAGTTTACGGACGCCAACGCGTTTATTTACAATTAGTTCGAAAACATGCATTGCCCCGAACGGGGCGAGGTGAAACAAGATGAAAAAACTCTGGTTATTCGTCGTCTTCGCCCTCGCGCTGGTTTCACCAGCGTACGGGGGACACTACGTCCTGAAATACGAGAGCAAGGGAATCGTTTCCCTAGCTCTCGACGACTCAAGAAGCGGTTCGGTAGAACTGATTTTTCAGCTCCTACCGCTGACTGGCGATTACTCGCCAGGCGCAGCCATAGTCAGACTCGACGGTCAGCCAATCTGGCAGACTGACGGGTCGAGCTACCTAGGGAGCGTGACAATCCCCGAAACCGGGGAGATTCCCGTCCTAGACGGGACGAAATTGCTTGTCCCAAACGTCAAACAGCCAAAGGCAGCTCCTATTCAAGTGAGCCGTCGTTGGTTTCTAGTCAAGCACCAGATTGAGGTTTACTTCTTGGCCACAGATGGCCGGGGGAGATCCGACAAGAACCACTCTGCGGCGCCAGCGACGCAGTTCACGATCGAACCGATCGATCCGCCAACGGCGGCAACAACTCTTAGCGGTAGTCCGCTATCGGCCGATCAGCTCGACGCTGTGATCAAACAGTCTTACGAGCAGGGTGCCGTCGCGGGCAAAACTGCCTGGGAGAAGGAGCGTGAGCAACTTTTCGCCGAACTTCAAAAAGCGACTGACGAGCTCAACGAGCTTCGTCGAAAAGCTGCGACCCGGGGCGATTCCAAGCCAGGGGCGATGCCCTCGGCCGTTCGCTACCTGCCAGTTAAATGGGCACATCAAACTTGGCCGGAAGTTGGGGACGAAATGCTACTGGTTGATTCCAGAGGCAAAGTTGTTGCCAGGGCAAAGGTTGTTGAGGTTCTTCCTCAGCTCAGACGGATTTGGGTCTCCCTGACCCTTCCGATTGATTTCGACGTTCATCAGGGATATACGATCCAACGGCCGACCGGCCGAGGAGACAAGTAAAGTGAAACTACTGAAAGTCATTCTCGCGGCACTGGTGGCCGCCCTCGTCGTTCCCGCCTTCGCGCAAGCGCAGGGCGGTTTCCTAGACCTAACCAAGGATCCCTTTATCGAAGGGGGTCTCAACGACACGATCGTCCAAGACGAGCTCCTTCCGGCGCTCAACGGGTTTGCTCCCAAGCTTAAGTCGGATGAAGCCTTCGCCTTCGCCTTCAATATGGACATCAAGAAGTTGCAAGTCGGATACCGGGACAAGAAAACCGGAAAGACCTATACAGCTTCTGGTTCTCTGCGGGCTGGCGAAAAAGTCCTGGGGACAATCGAATCACGCGAGGACATCGGCAACGGCACGGAAAAGCTGGTCGTTGTCGTTCGCTGGCTGTGGAAATGCGCCAACCCCCTCTTAATCCCTTTCAAGGTGATCCTCTACATTCCCAAGAGGCAGACTCTGGGGAAGACGATCATCCAGCGTATTGAGGTTCCCAGCCCATACGCAGTGAATGTCAAGGAGAACACGATCGTTCAGCAGATCGTCCCCTCGGTGGGGGATGTAGTGCTGAACGTCCCTGCTTCGCAAAGGGGGCGATATCGCCTTGTCGAGACCAGTCACGAAGAGGCCGGCCGAAGGCTCGAGTACCAGAAGAGCTGGTGGGACAATCTCCTCGACTTTTTAAAGGTCGTGGCGACTCCCATCGCCCAGATCCTCGGACGAACGAACATTAGTCTCAGCGCTACCGGTGGTGCTGGCGGAACGGCCTATGGCGGCAACGCCATTTCGTCATCGTCATCGTCAGCCTCGGCTAGCGCTTCAGCCTCTGCGGCCGCTGCTGCGGCCGCCGGCGGCAACTAGCCACCAACCCAATCCTAACCAGGGGAAACTTGCTCATTCGCAGGTTTCCCCCATCCCTTCTTGAACTAACAGTCGAATTGGTTTAAGAAGTAGATGTAAGTTTAACAAAAAGGAGGAATATGAAATATTTCATCTTTTCACTCATCGCGCTGGCGATTGCTTTCGCAACTCCCGGTGTGATAGTGGCTTCTAGCTCAAGCTCAAGTTCATCTTCAGCTTCGAGCTCAGCTGCGGCTTCAGCTTCAGTTGGTGGCGGTTCGGCTTCGGCCGGTGCCGGTGCCAGCTCCGGTGCTGGTGCTGCCAGCTCGTCTGGTAATAATTCGTCTGGGTCAACCAGTTCGTCTAGTTCCAGTTCGAGCTCCAGCGCTAGTTCGAGCGCTGCTGCTTCCGCAACTAGCGGTAACAAAACTGTTACTGCTGACAGCGTGAAGAATTGCACGAGCGCTTCGGCCGGTAGTGCCGCTGGTTCGGGTGCAGCTGCTTCGGCATCTGCTTCTACCAGCTCGGCCGCTAGTGCCGCTGCGGCTACCAACTGTCCGAAGACTGTCGTTACGACAGTCAAGACAGTTAAGTCGTTGCCTGCAACTGGTGCCGAAACGGTCCTATTGCCCGGTGCGTTAAGCGCCTTTGCCCTTGCGGCCCGCAAATTTGCGATGGCCAAAAAGGAAGCTGCTCTCTTAGCCTAACGGTTAAGAAAGTCGCGAGAAAAAGACCCGCAAGGGTCTTTTTCTTTAGACCCAAGATTTTTTGTTGGTTAACGGATACAATGGAGACATGAGCAATCAGGAACGAAAAGTGGAGTTAGCCGAAACTTTGCGGATTGACGAGAAGTCAGCGCGAATAAAGCAGATTGAGGCCGAGATGGCGACGCCGTCTTTTTGGCAAGAACACCAGCGAGCGGCTAAGCTAACCCAGGAGTTGAAGCATTTACAGGACTTTGTTGCTGAATTTGAGTCAGCCGAGACGGAAGCAGAACTAGAAGAGCTGGAAACCGAAGCGTTCTTTTCCGGCGACCACGACGATTCGTCTTGTTTTGTTGGCATTCACTCCGGTTCGGGCGGTGTCGATGCTCAAGATTGGGCGGAGATGTTAACTCGGATGTACACTCGCTACGGCGAAAGAGCCGACTACAAAGTAACCCTACTTGATCAAGCCGACGGCGAGGAAGCGGGGATTAAAAACGCGACCTTACTAATAGAAGGGTTCAGGGCATATGGCAAGCTTAAAGCCGAGAACGGCGTCCATCGATTAGTTCGAATTAGTCCCTTTGATGCTGCCAAAGCCAGGCACACCTCATTTGCCTTGGTGGAGGTCGTGCCGGAAGTAGCAGACGCTCGAGAGGTCGAAATTAACACTGACGAAATCCGCATCGATGTTTACCGAGCCGGTGGCCGCGGTGGCCAGGGCGTTAACACTACCGATTCAGCTGTTCGAATAACTCACTTACCAACCAAGATTGTCGTTACCTGTCAAAACGAACGAAGCCAATTGCAAAATAAGGTCCAAGCGCTTAAAATTCTTCAGGGCAAGCTCCAATTACTTGATGACGAGAAGCGACGCATCGCCAACCAAAATCACAAGGGCGAGCCGGTCCTCGCCAGCTGGGGCAACCAAATCCGGTCGTATGTCTTACAGCCATACCAGATGGTAAAAGATTTACGGAGCGGCTACGAAACATCTGGTGTCGATGATGTCCTTGATGGCCGTCTGGAGAATTTGATTAATGCTAACATTAAACATTTTGCAAACTTAAAGAAAGGATAAAATATGGAACTACCAAAATTCGGGCAGATGAAAGACATGTATTCGTTGGCCAAGAAAGCCAAGCAGATGCAAAAGGAGTTGAAAGATCTTGAAGTCGAGGGACGCTCGGCTAACGGCGAGGTTACGGTTGTCGTTAGTGGTGAGATGAAAATTGTTTCCATCGACATCAGCGAGCATATGCTAGAACCCAGTAAAAAGCGGGAGCTAGAAGATGTCATCAAAGAAACAGTTGCTAAAGCCCTGGCGACCGCTCAAAGCGAATCGGCCGCCCGAATGCAGCCGCTACTGAAGGACATGAACTTTCCAGGAATGTAAAGAATAACTCAAAACTCAAAAGTCCCACCTTCGCCGAGGCTTCGGCGGGCAGGCAAAAGTTAAAACGAAATATTAGTTAATAAATCAAAAATATGATTCTAATTATTGGATTGGGAAATCCGGGACAGAAATACGATAAGAACAGGCACAATCTGGGATTTTTAACGATAGGCGTATTAGCTAATAGGCTAGAACTAGAATCGAAGGAAGATAAGTATATGCTAGCTATGGTTGCTAAAGGCGGGGAGTATGAGCTGATTGCACCATTAACATATGTCAACGAATCTGGTCTGGCGGTGGTGAAAGTTCAGCAGAAGCATCAAATTGAGCTCAACGATATTTGGGTTGTACACGACGATACCGAAATTCCTTTCGGCGAAGTTCGGGTCAAGCGTGGAGGAACTAGTGGTGGCCATAACGGCATCAAGTCGATCGATGAAGCAATCGGTACTGACTATTGGCGGATTCGCATCGGTGTTGGTCGTCCGGAGAACCGCCAGTTTGATCTAGCTGACTATGTTTTGAGCGATTTTACGCCTGAAGAAGCGGGAGAGCTGCCGTTAATAATTGACCGAGTCACCGGTTTCCTGGTACAATCTCTCAAAGACAAGCAATTACAACCAACAACATTTAATGGCACGACCAAAAACAATTAACCAACCAGTCGAAGAAGAGAAGCTAGCGGAAGCGCAAAGCGAAATCATGCCTCACCATTCAGCCGAGGCCAGCTTTGATGAGTCGGCGAGCAATGTCGACGAAGAGGCAGAAAAGGAAACCGCGGTTGAAGAAGGGGCCGGTCTAGACCAAGCCTTACCGGCCGAAGTAGCGGCCATTCATGTCGGCAACGAATCGGCCATGGCTTTGAACAAAGCCGAGCCGTCGAAACTGGAGCGCAAAAAGGCCAAGAAAGTTGAACGCTCTGTTGAGAAAGCCGAAAAGGCCGCAACCAAAAAAGAAGTGGAATTAAAGAGTCGTCGCTCCAAAAAATACTTAGCCGCTCGAGCCAAAGTTGAGACAGGCAAGCTTTATTTATTGGCTGATGCCCTGACGTTAGTTAAAGAACTATCGATGTCTAAATTCGATGGTTCGGTTGAAATTCATCTTCGCCTAAACAAGAAAAAAGCTAAGGGTTCAACGGAATCGAGCCGCGGCGTCGTCCACCTGCCACACGGTACGGGCAAGGAAAAGAAAGTCGTCGTTTTGGACGAAAAAATGATTGACGAGATCGCCAAGACCAAAAAAATGGATTTTGACATCTGTATCGCCAGCCCAGAATTAATGCCGAAAGTCGCTAAAATTGCCAAAATTTTGGGTCCTAAAGGTAAGATGCCCGACCCCAAATCCGGCACCGTCACCAACGATCCGAAGAAAGTGATGGAAGAAATCAAGGGTGGTAAAACCGAATACCGCGTTGACGCCAGTGGAATTGTTCATCAAATAATCGGCAAGGTTTCCTGGGAAGATACAAAGTTGGCCGAAAACGCCAAGGTAGTGATGGCCATCTATCCGAAGTCGCGTCTCAACAGCGCCTTTGTCACTGCTTCAATCGCTCCGTCAATCCCGCTCGATTTGTCTAAATTCTAAATTCTAGAATCTAAAATGTTAAATCGTCTGGTGGCGCCGTTGGGATTTCTCATCGGCCTGGTGGCACTGGCTTATGTTATGCAAACGCTGGGAAATTCATCGCCAACAAATAAACCCCTAGCTGGCCCGGAGCTATTAAAACAGTTTGAGATTGTCGAGATTGTCCCGCCAACGGCTATTGTGAACGACAAAGACGGCAAAAAAATAGATTTGACGACGCTTTTTGCCAAGCCAACCCTACTAACCTTTTGGAGCGTCAATTGTGGCGAATGCGATACCGGCCTGCCGGTGCTAGATAATTTTGCTAATAACCAAAGCCAAATCGCAGTAATTATGATCGACACCAAAGATGAGCCGAAAGACGCCGATGCCAAACTCAAGTTACTTGACGTAACGCTTGGAACTTATTTCGATCTCGACGGCTCGGCTTTCCAAAATTGGGAAGCGACAATGCCAGCGTCATATTTTGTTATCAACGGCAAAATCAAATACTATTTCCCTGGTCGAGTCAGTCAAGAGCATCTCGATGCTCTGTTGACGGTCCAGTAAATTTCTGCCACAATCATTAAGTCCAAAGACAGTAGGTGACCTCCGCCAGCCGACGGAACAAGTCGTAAGTCCTACCGAGGCAAGAACCAAATATGCCGGTCTTTGACACGGCTAATTCATTAACCGTTTGAAAATTTAGTTGTTGAGTATTAATTGAAAACTGAAAATGTCGCTGACGCTCGCTCCTCACTTGAGGTTCGTAGTTGATACTTGAAAATTGTTAAATCCGGAGGATTTAAGAAGATGCCTATCTTAAGAGCCCAAAAAGTTGATCTAGTCGCCAAACTAACAGAGGAGTTGCAAAACTCCCGTGTTGCGTTGGTCTTTGCCTATACCGCCTTAAACATGAAGGCCAACGACACTCTACGCACCCGCGCTTTTGAGGGCGGCGCCAAGATTAAGATGATCTCCAATACTTTGCTAGCGATCATTTTAAAAAATATCGGCAAGGAATTGGAGATCCCACAAAAGACACTGGCTTTGGCCTACGGTTTTAACGACGAAGTAATCGCCGCTAAAACTTTAGTCGAATTTGCCAAAGAAACCGAAGCTCTCGAAGTCTTGGGTGGCTGGGTTGATGGCAATTTCTTCGACGCCTTGCAAGTTAAAACTCTGGCCACACTCCCAAACAAAGAGACCCTGCAAGCCCAGTTGGTTGGTCGTCTGAACGGTTTAATCGGTGGTTTGGCATATTCTTTGAACTTCCCAATTCAGAAACTGGCCTTTGTGATGGAAGCGGTTAAATCTGCTAGCGGTGAGCCTGCAAGCGGTGAGCAAGTCGAATCCGTCGAATCCGCCCAGCCTGCAGTTGAAGTTGCTTCAGAAGAACCAGAAGCAGAGGAAAAAACAGAAGCGCCTGCTCCCGCCGAAGAGCAATCAAAAGACTTGTCCGATGACTTGTCCGCCGTAGCTTCAGCGGAGGAGGAAGCTTTAGCGGAGTCGGAAGAAACTAAAAATGAAGAACCCGTGGCTGAATCGCAAGACGAAGCGGGTGAAACGGAAGAAGTTCAAGAAGAAGTCAAAGAAGAAAATTAAGTTAATTAAGAAAGGAAATAAATGGCAGAAAAAACAGACAAATTGATTGATCAGATTGCCGAGTTATCGGTAATGGAATTGAGTGAATTGGTAAAAGCTATTGAAGAGAAGTTTGGCGTGAGTGCGATGCCAGTCATGGCCGCAGGTGCTCCAGCTGCTGGTGGTGCCGCCGCCGGTGCAGAAGCCGCGGAAGAGAAGTCGGAGTACACCGTCGTTCTAACCGCTTCAGGCGAACAGAAGATCGCTGTTATTAAGGCCGTCCGTGAGATCAAACAGGACTTAGGTCTCAAAGAGGCCAAAGATCTCGTTGACGCTGCTCCAAAAGAGCTTGGCGTGATGAAGAAAGCCGACGCCGAAGAAGCTAAAAAGAAACTCGAAGAAGCCGGCGCTACGGTTGAGTTGAAGTAATTCAATTCAAGCAACCTCGAGCGTAGTCGAGGGGCGCGAGCATAGAGCTTAAGCAAACGCTTTATTGAAAAAAAGAAGACCGTCAGGGAAAACCCTGACGGTCTTTTGGTTTAGTGGCAGTTGTTACCAGTCGCCACCGGACGATGAGTCACCGCCTCCACCGAAGCTTCCACCGGATGAGGAGTCTCCACCTCCGCCCCAGCTTCCGCCGGAGCCGCTGCTTCCCCATGAGCTACTCGTGCTGCTCTCGTAGGAAGATTGACGTTGCCGTTCATCTTCTTCTTCACGTCGCCGTTTGGCGGCGGCTTCTTGTGCTTGTCGTTGCCTTTCCTCTTCCTCATAAGCGCGCTGAGCCTTGCGGGCCTCGCCTTCCCATGAAGATTCGTTTTGGTCGAGTAGAGCAAGAAGCACCACGTAGTCGGTGACGTCGCTGATCTGGGGCTGGTTAAAGCCCTTAAGTGTTAGAGAGCCGCCGTATTCCTCGATCTTGCGTTGATAGCTGTCGCGTAGCGACTTCATCTTCGCAACGCGCTTCTCGAACTCGGCCTTCTTCTGGTCGAGCTCGTCGCAGTGACGAACTGACCGCTTCGCCTGTTCGAGCGCTGAACTGAACTTTTCCAGCGCCCAGTCGGCGTTGTTGCGAGCGTTAAGGTGTCGGTTCTCGCCAAGCTGGCGCCTGGCTTTGTCCAGATCGCGCTTACCTTCGCTCAAGTGGCTTTCGGCAGCGCCGACAAAACCAGTCTGAACTTTAGCATGTACTTTCTGAGCATTAGTGAGATGTAGGGTGGCAGCAGTGATCGCCTCGGTCGCTTCTGCTAACTTCGTCTCGGCCTTGGTGACGGAGTCTTGAGCGCCTTTGATAGCGCTCGTGATCGTCGCCGCTTGGTCGGCGGCCTTTGTGTAGAGCTCGTTTACCTTCCCGGCCTGCGCTTCAACCTCTGCGACGTCATCGGCACTTGCAAGGGTTCCCGCAAGCTTGTCCTCTGCGCGTCGGCCCAAATTGAAGGTAATGGTCGGGTCATCGTCAGGGTCGACGACGGTGTGAAGAGCTTCAGGCTGTGAGTCCATTCGGTTCGAACGGGCGAGTGCGATCGCGTCAACCAATCGGTTGAATCGGTCGACGACGGTCTGCTCGGCCGAGTGAAGCTCGTTGAGTCGTTCGACGTAGGCTATAGGGTCGTCCCATGATAGGGCGTTAACCGAAGCATACAGGGAACTGTCTTTTGAATCGTCACCCGCCAACGGATGGTTTTGCAACCAGCGTTGGGGGATACCGAGCTCTTTCGCTTTGGCGTAGAGCTCATCGAGCGTTTTGGACGGAAACGATTCTTCCGCCGTTTTGCCGCGAGCTGCGAGGGCGTCCTTTAGCTCCTGCCAACCTTCGACGTTTTGCTCAAACCGCTTCGCAAGCGATGCGGCGAGTACGGTCGGGTTGATCTTGATGACCTTAGTCTCCGGTTCGAATAGGCTGTCTTTATTGACTTTACCGGTGTCGAAATCGAAGGGGCTGTTAAGCATCGCCAGAGCTGTGTTCAACGGTTTGAGGTTGAAGTAGCCGGCTTTCTTCGCCACAGCCTTGCACCTTTCGGCGTGGTCGCGTAGGGCTTCGACACCTAGGTAGATGTCATCAACCTCTTTGGTCACACTCTCGTAAGCTTCCTTGGTTTTTCCTTTCACTGCTGTCAGAGCTAGGATATCACCGCGGTCGCCGTAGATTGCGAAGAACTGCTGAGCGGCATTGGTTGTCGCTTTTACTCGTTTTCCGAACTCCTCTGCGAACCTTTCCCGCAAATAGGAGTACCTGCGAAGTTGGGACAAAAAAGCCACAATCATTGCGACGAGTATGAGTATAGCCCATAGACATTTCAAGAAGATATCCAGCTCACGACGAGCTTCTTCACTCATCCGGTCGCTGACGTAGCCTTCCAGCTTGTCAACGTCTGGCTTGAGTGCTGCTGCTGCGTTAAGCATCTCTTGGGGGTTGTTTCGTTGTCGAACCTTCCGTGCTTCGTCAAGGCTCTGTTTGTAGCCGCTGACATTGCCAGGCAGATACTCCCTGTGTCGAAGAAGTTCATCCAGTTTAGTTACCCGCTCGTTGATCAGTCCTTGCGCCTGAATCAGCCTTTCTTGCTCGGCCTGCCTTCTGGCAGCTTCGCGACGTTGGGCGATTTTGGCGGGGTCAGTCTGGTCGAACAGATAATCGTCGACGGCCCTCATCATGTTGATGATGCCGTTTTTCGGGTCCTTGCGTTGACCTTGAGTCGACGCCTTGAAGACGTCGGTATACTGATCGTGCGCGCGGCTTCGAAAGTTGAGTTCGGTCTCAAATTTACTCCCAGCCAGGAAGCGATACTTCCGTGGACTGTAAGCAAGCAAGAAGATCTGCGACCTCGCCATGTCAAACGACGGATAGCGCTGACCCCACTGTTGAGCAAGGTTGTTGATGGCGTTAGCCGCCAATTGATCGCCATCGCCAGAACCCGGTAGGGTTTCGACGAGAATCACGTAGTAGGGGAAGTGGCAGCTTTTCGCCGCCCTTTCGATTTCGTCAATCCCGTTGTTGCCGATCATCGGCGGGTTGAACCCTTCGGGAATCGTGTAGACGAACTGGCCCTCGCGTAAAGCAGGGACATTGAGTTGGGCGCACGCAATTCCGTTGAAAAGCGTAGCGACAAGGACGAGTAAGAAACGCATTTTCATGTCATCACCTGTGAAAGGGCAGTAACGGACAAGTCCGTTATGTTTACTGGCTGCATTTTACCCCAACAAACTGATTTTGTCCAGAGTTCAGGGCATTATTTTGTTACTCTGAAATTGTGAAGAAAAAGCTTGAAGAAGCCGGCGCTACGGTTGAGTTGAAGTAAGAATTCCCAAATTCTAAATGCGAGAACCGCCCTCCGCCAGCCGGCGGAAGGGCGGTTTTTGCTAATTGCCTAAAATTTTTCTAATTTTTGGGACAACCCGCTGGTGATTGGGCCAGGTTAAAACCTTGTCTAATTCGTCAAGTAAATACCAACTATGTTCTTCGTTACCCTCTAAATAATGCACGTCGACATTAGGAATCTCAATCAGAAACGCCCATTCGGTTGAAAGCTTATCCCATGTTTTGAGCTCAACGATTTCCCTGTGATTGAGATTGATAAGCGAGATCGGCTCTACACCTAGTTCTTCGATGGTTTCGCGCCGAGCCGCTTGCTCAAGCGTTTCGTCCGGGATATTGTCGCCAACGTGGCCACTCAAAACACTCTTAGTATCATCATGGCGATGGAGTACAAAAAATTCCGTCTGGCCGTAATTTTGACGATAGGCAAACATCAGTATTTTGGTCACTTTTTGCATGTCAGAATCGTACCGAAAAATACCATAGTGTACACTGTCGGTTTTTTTGGGGAGGGGGTATAATCTGGGAATGAAGCAGCAAGTCTTAGTTATTCACGGCGGGGATACGTTCGATACCAGGGAGGAATATATCAAGTTTCTGAAAGAACATGAACTAGATTTCCAAAAGATGATGATAGCTGGCTGGAAAGAAAACCTGCGCAGTGATTTAGGCGATGACTACGAGGTTATCCTGCCGAAAATGCCAAACAATACCAACGCTACCTACGAAGAGTGGGAGATAATGTTTGGAAAACTGATTCCGTTTTTGCACGACGGTCTGATTTTAGTTGGCCACTCAATGGGTGGGTTATTCTTGGCAAAATATTTATCTGAAAACAATTTCAAACCTAAGGTTAGGGCAACTTTTTTGGTCGCGGCGCCATTTGGCGACAACCTACCCGAGTATGAGCTTTATAGTTTCTCGCTTCCTAAAAAGATCGACGGCTTTGCTCGTCAGGCCGGTCAGGTTTTTATCTTCCATAGCAGTGACGACCTAGCTGTGCCCCCAAGAGACAGCGGTGACTATAAAAACGCCGTGCCAAACTCTGAATTAAAAATGTTTACTGATCGCGGACACTTCGGCCAACCACATTTACCAGAGTTGGTGGAAGTGATTAAAAAACTCGCATAGTGTCCGTTTGACGGATCGTATAAGAGTATCTGCTACACTAAATAAACATGAAAAAGATTTGGTGGATTATAATTATATTCATCGTTTTAGTGGTACTCTTCTTGGTTGGTGGGGAGGTGTATAAACGGCAGACTAATTCTCAAACAACAACAAACAGCACAGAAATAGATGAAGCACCAACCGTCACCGCCAGCTTTGTAGACCCAACTAAAATCGCCGCGATTACTAAGTTTCGCAGCTGCCAAGGACATATTGTTGTACCGCAGGACGGGTCGGAGGTGCGGAGCAACATGAAGCACTATTTATACCTCAAAAAAGAATATACCTCGGCTCGGCGACTAGTGGAGTTATATGCGCCGTTTGACGGATATGTCAGCGACATCTATAAAGGCGACGAAGATTTTAGCGATCGCAATCCGGCTTCACGAGACCTGACCGTAAGCAAGTCTAAGGGTTTGAGTGCTCGCTCTGATTGGGGTTTCTCCTTTTTGCACATAGAGCCACGTGATAACCTAAAAGAAGGCGACGCAGTTAAGGCGGGAGAACCGCTTGGTTATGTTTCGCTAGAACTAATACCGCCGTATTACGCCTTTGATGTGGTTTATGCCAAGATGGGGACTTTCCCCAAGAAAATTGACAAGTGGAACAGCCCGTATGCGGCACTGGAATCAGCCTTTGCTCACATGGACAGCCAAGCTCTCGCTAAGTTCGCCGTGTTTGGTGTAGATTCGGCTGACGACTTTGTTATTGCCAAGGCAACTCGTGACGCCTCACCGTGCCAATACGGTCCCGATGGCCGACAATTTGACCAAACCCGTACCGACGCCTGGTATAACGACTGGTTAGGCAATATAAACGACGCGGTAAATTAGAAGAATATGAAAAAAGTTTGGTGGATTATAATTGTCATTGTGCTACTTATTGCCGGAGGGGCAGGTTATTTAGCCCAACGTAAATTTCGGGCCCGCGAAGCGGTAGCTATTCCGTCTGCTGATAGCAGCCAAAGCGAAAAAGATAGCGCTGCAATAAAGGCCGGGAAACAGCTAACAAATAACAATTGCAAAGGCGATGGACCAGGTGTGCTGACGAGGCTGCCAATGGACGAGCCGGATTACTCGATGATTTTACCGTATGGATTGATGACAGGCGGTCATGTCACCCCCATAGACCATCAGTACTTCTCGCCGACAGTTTTCAACTCACCGCGCGACACCTATCCAGTTTACGCCATGGCCGATTCTAAAATAGTCGACATTCAACCCCGGACCAACGACAAAGGGACGGAATACCGCTTTGTGTTTACGATGAGTTGTACCTTTCTTTATTATTACGATTTAGTGACCAGCCTTACACCAGAGCTTCAAACGGCGCTCAAGCTGAAGAAATTTGATATTGATGTTAAAGAGGGAGATTTAGTTGGCAGAATTGGTGGCCAAACACTCGATTTTGCAGTTTGGGATACCACTAAACCACTAAGGAACTTCGTTAACCCGAAAAGCTATGAAGGTGAAGCCTGGAAAATCTATACTGCTGACCCGCTAGACTACTACAGTGTCGACATTAAGGCCAAAGCATTAGCCAAATATGTTCGAACCATGGCGCCACTTTCAGGCCGGATCGATTACGATATTGACGGCAAATTAATCGGCAACTGGTTTCTGAAAGGGTCGGGCGGTTACGCTGGGCCGGGCGATGGGAGATCTGGGTACTGGGCCGGGCACCTGTCTATAGCACCAGAGTATCTCGATAATTCAGCCACAATCGTTTCTTTCGGCTCGTGGAACGGTGGCGAAGCCAAGCAGTGGATGGCTAAAGACCCGGTCGATCCCGCTACAATCGGGATTGCATCAGGACTGACAAAATACGAGCTTTACGGTTTTCAGGAGACTAAAACTGACGGCTCTCGTTGGGATAGTATGTCGCTTTATAACGACCCGAAGGCAAAAGTGAACGCTAATGAGTTTGGCGGCTGTGTACTTTTCCAACTCACCGACAGTCGAACGCTTAAAGCTGAACAGTTTGCTAATAAGAAGTGCACAGCAGTGAGTAGTTTTAGCGGTCAAGAAGAAACTTACGAACGGTAGGATCAATCAAGAAGATGAGTACTATCAGTAATAGTAATTTGTTCTGGATCGCTTTGGTAGCGGTATTGCTGTTCGCCCTTTACATTAAATCTCGTTAGCGTTAAAACGGAAAAAGAAAGGAGGTGAAAAAGATGGAAGAACATTACGCTTGTCCGGGTGGTTGCGGTGGTATGTCGACCGACATGAAAGCTTGCGATACCGAGGGTTGCGAAAAAAACGGTCAGATGATGAAGGGGTGCGATTGTCACGATAACGAGCACGCTCAAGTTATGGACGGAACCGACGAGATTGTCTAGCAGGCACCTGTACGCTCGGGGCTGTTACTGGTAAAATTTCAATATGATGCCTGAAAAACTTCAGACCATAGTTTTTTTAGTTCGTCACGGCGAGACCGATTCAGGTTATAGTCAGCAAGCCGGTATTGATAGTCAGCGACAGCTGACAGATGTTGGTCGGGAGCAATCCGTCGCCGTCGGGCGATATTTGGCGGCATTTCAGCCAGTGGCAGTTTATTCTAGTCCACTCGATCGCTGTCAAGAAACGGCCAAAATAATTCAATCCGAAATTTCTCCACCCCCACCCATTATTTTAAATAAGGCGCTATTCGAGGTCTATTCGGCTGTGCCAAAGATACGTCATGAGGTAGGGGAGAGGGGAGAGACGATTTTTACGACTATTCTGGCCGCGCATAAGGGCGAGCAGGTTGTCGCTGTCACCCATCAATACATTATTGGCTACATTGTTGCTGATTTCTTGAAGATCGAGTATCGCGATCTGCCGTGCGAATTTGCCGATGTCTACCGCTTGGTTTTTGCTGGCAATATCCTAGTTGAGGCGATGCGTCTCCAGCCAGCCAAGGCAAGGTAGATTTAAGAATTTAGATTTACGATTCAATAATCAAGAATGATATTTTCGGTTAAACATTCAGCCAAGAATTCCCGAGCCCGAACGGGATTATTATCTACACCCTACGGAGATGTGCAAACCCCGGTCTTTATGCCGGTGGCGACTTCGGGAGCAGTGAAAACGCTCTCTCCAGAAGAAGTAAAGAGTTTGGGAGCGGAAATAATTTTGGGCAACACCTATCATCTCCACTTGCGACCAGGTGAAGAGCTGATCGCCGCTGAAGGCGGTTTACAAAAATGGATGAACTGGCCCGGACCGATTCTCACTGACTCGGGTGGCTATCAGGCCTTTTCGCTTGGCGCCACCCGCTCGCAACAAGCCAAAACAACTGACGAAGGCGTCCGGTTTTTTTCTCATCTAGATGGCCAGAAATTATTCTTTACACCCGAATCAGCAATCGATATTCAACTCAAAATTGGCAGCGACATCGTCATGGTTCTTGACGACTGCGCCCCGTATCCGGCAACAGAGAGGCGATTGAGCTTGGCAGTTAAGAGAACAGGGGAGTGGGCAACTCGCTCAATAACCCACTGGCAAAAACACTTACATCCGAACCAGAAGGACAGGCCTCTACCTGTAGAATCTACAGGTAGAGGCCTGTCCTTAACCGAGAAGGGGTTGTTCGGCATTATTCAGGGTGGGATGGATAAAGAACTGCGACGGCAGTCGATGAAAGACATTCAGGATTTACCATTTGATGGCATTGCCATTGGCGGAGTGTCGGTCGGGGAAGGTAAGGAGAATATGCTCTCGGCGGTGGATTTTATCGCTAGCGACTTAGACCCAACCCGTCCGCACTACCTGATGGGTGTTGGTGAGCCGGTCGATCTGATTCGGATGATTGATCGCGGGATCGATATGTTTGATTGCGTCTTGCCGACGCGCCTAGCGCGCCACGGCGCTTTTTGGACGACTGATTTCCGTCGGGAAAATATTCGCCGAGCCAAATTCACCCAACAATCCGAGCGATTGGACGATAAATGCGACTGTCCCACCTGCAGGGTGTACTCGGCGAGCTATCTGCGTCATTTAATAATGATTAACGAAACACTGGGCATGCGTTTATTGTCGATCCATAATCTGTGGATTATCTTTGAGTTGATCCGCCAAATCCGCCTCTCAATCGAGGACGATAGTTTTACGACTAGGTTTAAAGACTACCTCACTTAACATCCTAACTTCTGGTATATTTAACTGATGGTGGAGAGGGGAAAGGGGCCAGAATTTCCAACAGGGGCGCCCGAAATAGAAGCGGCACCGAATTTTTCGGGGGAAGGTAATTTTCTTAATCCCGAACATGACTCGACCGATCCAACGCCAGCCGCTCCCGAGAACATACCGACTCCAACCTCACCAACCCCAGAACAACCAGCTGATTCAACTGGACCTATCGCCACTGAAAGAGCCGAAATATTAAATATTTCAGACAGCGGGGACCCACTAGCGACCCAAGATACGATGGAGGGAATATTTTTAGCGGGGACTGAAACGAATGAGTGATTTATTGCCGACCTACCTTATCTACACCATTTTGGCCGCAATTGTCATCCTGCCGTTGGCGTTAATGTGGTTTTTTCGTTATTGGCAAAAAAAAGACGCCCTTGGCGATGTCAACTCTTTAGTTTGCTTACTAGTGTCGCTTCCAAAAGAAGCCACCGCCGATCCGCACGCCGCCAATGAACCGGTCAAGGACTTCAAGGGTCTGATTGCGCCAATGGAGCAGTTTTATTCAGCACTGACGACAACTATTCACCAACGACATTTTATCGACTGGCTTTTTAGTACCCCCGCTCACATTAGTTTTGAAATATACTCTGTCGGAGGGGTCATATCTTTTGGAGTCGTTTGTCCAAAAAGGATTCGAACAATTGTCGAACGACAAGTTCACAGTTTTTTCCCCAACGCCCAAATAAATATCGGCGTCCCCCCGAAGGTTTTCACTAGCGAACAAGCCAATGTCTCGGGCGTTGTATTCGAGCAAGGCAAGAACTTTGTTCTGCCCCTCAAAACCTATCAGTATCTCGAAGCCGATCCGCTCAACACCCTAACAACAGCGTTGACCAAACTGCAGGGTTCGGGCGCCGCAACAATTCAAATGTTGATTCGACCGATTAGCGATAACTGGCGGATGCACACTGGTATTGCCAGCGGTCATGTCGTGGCCAATAAAATGCACCTCGTCAATCGGACCGGCACCTCGCGAATTATTGGCACAATCGGCGAGGCAATAAAGACTACCCCACACGCAGAAATCTCCAAGCAAACCCAGCGCTCACCAGCGCAAGAAGAGTTACTAAAAGCCCTTCAAGAAAAAGGCAATAAGACCGGTTTCGAAACGATCATTCGAGTGCTAGCGACTGGCGATACTCCGACCGCAGCCACCGAAAACACCAAAGCATTAATCAGCGCCTTCTCCCAGTTTTACTCGCCGCAGTTAAATAGTTTAAAGTACCGTCAGGTCGACCAAAAACGAATTTCGCGTGACTATCTGCTCCGACTGTTTTCTGGAGCGCCAAAGATGATTTTGAATGTTGAAGAACTGGCTAGCATTTATCATTTTCCCAATCGTTACAGCGAAGTCCCGGGGATGAAGTGGGTCTTGGCCAAAACCTTGCCGTCGCCACCAAACTTACCAAAAGATGGGGTGGTCATCGGTGAAAGTAATTATCGAGGCGAGAAGAATTTAATTCGACTCCAAGATGAGGATCGCCGTCGTCATATTTTCATGATCGGTAAGACCGGTACTGGTAAAACTACGCTCTTCGAAACGATGATCGAACAGGATATGTATAACGGCAAGGGACTATGCTTTATTGACCCTCTTGGCGATGCCGTTGAGTCGTTACTAAAAAAAGTGCCAACCCACCGCGCTAACGACGTCATCGTCTTCGACCCGTCTGATATTCAATTCCCGCTAGGTTTAAATTTATTGGAATATACTAAACCAGAGGAAAAGGACTTTTTAATTCAAGAGGTAATCGAAATTTTCTACAAGCTTTTCGACCCGAATCGGACCGGCATCGTTGGACCGCAATGGGAACACTGGGCTCGTAACGCCGCCTTGACGGTGATGAGTCGTCCGGAAGGCGGTAGCTTAATTGATCTGCCTCGACTGTTTACCGATGACGCTTTTCGGGAGCAATCGGTTTCCTATGTGACTGACCCGGTCGTTAAAGCCTTCTGGGAGCAACAGCTGGCCAAAACCGCCGATTTTCACAAATCGGAAATGTACAACTATTTCATTTCTAAATTTGGCCGGTTTATGACTAACGACTTAATGCGTAACATCATCGGTCAAACCAAAAGTTCATTTGATTTAAGAGAATTGATGGATTCGGGCAAAATCCTGTTTGTTAACTTAGCCAAAGGTAAGATTGGCGAAATAAACTCTAACCTTTTAGGATTAATTCTAGTTTCAAAAATCCAGGTGGCGGCCTTCAGTCGGGCTGATACTCCCGAAGAACAGCGGAAAGATTTTTATCTTTATGTCGATGAGTTCCAGAACTTTACCACCGATACATTCGCGACGATTCTGGCCGAAGCTCGCAAGTACCGGCTCAACCTAAATGTCACCAACCAATATTTCGCCCAACTAACCGAACACATTCGCGACGCCGTCATCGGTAATGTCGGGACGCTCATTTCGTACCGCATCGGCGCCGAGGACGGCGAATACCTAGTCAAGGAAATGCCTGGGCTGACGGCCGAAGATCTAACCAACCTTGATCGGTTCCAAGCCTATGTTAAACTACTGATTGATTTGACGCCAAGCAAACCCTTCTCACTCTCCGGCATTAAAAGCCCTAACGCTGGTTCAGTTGAAATGTCCGATTGGCTAAAAAAAGCTACCCGGGCTAAATACACCAAGCCACCAGTTGTTTTTGCGCCGATTGCCGCACCAGTCAAAACTACACCAAAACCATGACCGTATCAGCAATCAATTATTTATTCTCGGGTTTATTTTTGTTTGGGGCGTTATTATTGTGGTATCGATCGGTCAGAATGAGAAAGAAGATAGATTGGAGCGAGCCGACCGAGTATACCCTCATTTCAATTTCAGTACCCAAAAACAATGAGCGAACGCCCCAGGCGGCCGAACAAATGTTCGCCACATTGCATGGCATTTTTCGTGACGGCGCCACAGTCCAGCCGCACGTCAGCTTTGAGGTAGTTTCAAAAGCCAAATCAATTCGTTTCTATACCTTCATCCCGAAAGAGTTAAAAGAGTTTGTCGTTAGTCAAATTTTTGCTCAATACCCAACAGTCGAAATCGATATTATCGATCCCGATGACGATTACACCCATCTGGCAGAGGGCAAACAAATTGCCGCTACCGAACTTGATCTCAAGAAGCCCGCCCCATTTCCGATTAAAACTTTTCAGAGCTTTGAAGTTGATCCGCTCTCGTCAATTACCGGTGTTTTAAGCTCAACGAGTGAGAGCGAGGAAATATGGATTCAAGTTTTGGTTCGGCCGATTGACGATGATTGGCAGGAGTTGGGTAAGGCCGAAATCAAGAAAATCAAAGAACCCGGACCAAAATCGATGAGCTTTGGTCAGCTGATAGCGACCGAGGTTAAGACGGTCTTATTTGATTTAGTTAAACACATTGTTACCGGACCGCCCGGAGAGGATAAAAAGAAGGATGAGAAGAAAAAAGACGACAAAGACAATCAAGAAAATGCCGCCGCCAAAGCGATCGAAGAGAAAATTACTAAACTTGGTTTCGCTACAAATATTCGGATACTGGCCGCCGCCAACGATGAGTACTCTGCTCGAGCCAAACTAGAACAAACCGTTGGCGCCTTCAAGCAATTCAATACCATCAACCTCAACGCTTTTATAGCCAAAGCCATTACCAGCGACGAGCAAGCCCATCAATTCTTTCGCGATCGAACTTTCGGCGACAGCTCGATGATTTTTAACATCACCGAGCTAGCCTCGATTTATCACTACCCATCTCAAACCGTTGTCACGCCAACTATTGCTTGGGCCGGTTCAAAAAAGGGCGAACCACCAGCCAACCTACCGTTAGACGGAACTATACCATCGGATGAATTGACAGTTTTCGGCCAGACCAACTTCCGTAACGAAGTTAAAAGATTTGGCATAAAAAAGAAAGACCGGCGATTACATATGTACATCATTGGTAAAACTGGTACCGGTAAGTCGACGTTGATGGAGAATATGATTATCGACGATATTGTTGAGGGCAGGGGAATGGCTGTTGTTGATCCGCACGGCTCACTCATTCAGCATGTTTTAGAATTTATTCCCGCCAGCCGCTTACAAGATGTTATTTATTTTAACCCGGCCGATCACGATCATCCAGTTGGCTTCAACCTGCTAGAAAATGTTAATCCCGAGCAGAAAAACATTGTGGCTTCCGGCGTGGTCGGTATCATGGAAAAGATCTTCGGTGAAGTATCTTGGGGTCCACGACTGGAATACATCTTGCGCAACGTCATCCTGGCACTGCTGGAGTATCCCAACTCCACTTTTATGGGGATCATGCGCTTACTGACCGACAATGCTTATCGACGAATGGTCTTGAATGAAGTTAAGGATCCGGTCATCCGCGATTTCTTTATTAATGAATTTGAAAAGTACGAGCCAAAATTTCGAACGGAAGCAATTGCGCCGATTCAAAATAAGGTTGGCCAGTTTCTGTCGGCCTCAACAATTCGGAACATTGTTGGCCAGCCAAAATCAACCATTGATATTCGACGTATTATGGACGAGGGCAAAATTTTACTGGCCGACTTATCGATCGGCAAAATCGGTGAAGATAATTCAGCTTTGCTCGGCTCAATGCTGATCACCAAAATTCAACTGGCGGCGATGGGTCGAGTGGACGTGGCTGAAGACGAACGCCGCGATTTCTATTTATATGTTGATGAGTTTCAGAATTTTGCCACTGAATCGTTCGCGACCATTTTGTCGGAGGCCCGTAAGTATCGGCTCAACCTGGCTATGGCTAACCAATATACGGCCCAAATGCCGGAAGCTGTCTCTAACGCCGTCTTTGGCAATGTCGGGACGATGGTTAGTTTTCGAGTTGGGGCGCAGGATGCCGATGTCTTGGTTAAAGAGTACGAGCCGATTTTTGACTCTAACGATCTAGTTAATCTAGATAACTATCAAATCTATCTCAAAATGGCGATTGATGGAGTAACGGTTCCAGCATTTTCGGCTGGTACTTTACCGCCCCGGACGGAGAAAACCAATCTTGTTGATCAGATAATCGCCAACAGTCGCCAGATGTACTCGCGGCCAGTCGAGGAAGTAGAGGATTATATTACCGAATGGTCAGCACCAATTAATCTATCGGATCCATCAAAGCAAACTGTCCCCCAGCCTTACGAAGAACTGAAGACTAAAACTAATGCCTTTAGTGAAGCCCCAAATCCCAAACCCCAAATCCCAAACAACGACCGAATCCAATCCCAAAATCTCAAAGAAGGGAATGGTGATATGATGAAACTTGAAGTAGGGGATGGCGAAGAAAAAAGGGGAGTCGCTGAAGCACCTAAGGTTTTTGAGGAAGAGGGGAATGAGGCAACAAAAGTAGCTAAGGCCCAGCTGGGTCGGGTAGAATTGCCCGAGGGTGTTAAGACCGAAATAATCAAAGACAGGTTCGACCGACAGTGGTATGCGGTGACGGAAGGGGACAAGAATCACGAATTAGGAATTAAGAATTACGAATTACAAGATAGTAGTGCGGAAGAGTCTAGTGCCCAGTCCCCAGTTCTTAGTCCCACTGAAAGTAGGGGAGGGGGGCGAGTCGAAGAAGGGTCTAGCCCCCAGTCCCAAGATCCTACCAGTCCCCAGTTCCTAGCTCCTAGTTCCGACGATTCAAAAAATACACAGCCTGCCGTTCAGAGCGGGCCCGCCAGCTACGCCAGTGAGACACAGACGAGCTTGGCGGGCAGGGGAGTCGGGTCGGAAAGTGACCGTTTAATATCCTGGGATGATGCCGAACAGCTTGGTATTGAGGCGTCACCAGCAGATGTTGAGCCAGCTAAAAGTGATTCCGATCATGGGTTAACGCCCTTAGACGAAATCCGTTAAAACGCCTCCCCTCTCCCGGGCGGAGAATTGTGCATATTTTTAAATTTATTTCGCAGTTCCCCACCCGGCTCCAGGGGAGAGAGGGTGTGGGATTACAATGAAATTGATACTATCTTGACTACCCCTCTTGTCAGCTTTTTTTAGGCAAATTCCCCTCTCTTCGCAAGTTATGTCGCACAAGATACATTATCAGACAAGAATCGACATCGAATCTGTTAGATTGCTCTCGAGACTCAAAGCTCCTCATCTCCGCCAAGAAGTCCTTGTAAGCCAAAACCTCTATGTTCCCTGTTAGGATCTATCGGTCCACTTTCTCTACATCCCTTCACAAAATTAGCATATACTCCGAACCAGTAAAAACACACTTTACGGTCAAATTTGCGTTTTAAGACACGCAAAATTTTTCGATGATGAACTAACCGTCGAACATCCAAAATCTACTAACGCCAACCGCGGTAACGGCAAACTTAGATGTGTTTGCCGTGATGGTTAATGCGGTTTTGCCAAACAACTAGCAATGGTGTGGCGGTGAAAATCGATGAGTAGGTGCCAATAACGATACCAATCAGGAGGGTTACCACAAAGCCGCGGATGCTCTCACCGCCCATAACCGTCAAGGCAGTTAGGGTAAAGATAACCGTTAGGCTAGTCGCCATCGAGCGGTTTAGGGTTTGAGATAAGGACATATCGGCGATTGTTTCAAAACCGAGCGACTCTTCTTTGTGCTTGGCTAGATTCTCTCGGATTCGATCGAAGACGACAATCGTGTCGTGAACCGAGAAACCCATTACCGTTAACAGAGCGGTGATAAAGGAGGCGTCAACCTCGAAGTGGAAAAAATGAGCCAAGATCGAGAAAACTCCGACGGTAATAACTAAATCGTGGAGAAGGGCCACTACCGCTACGACTCCAAAGCGCCAGGACGAAACGGGGAAGGTAACCGTTCGGAAGGAATAAGCGAGATATAGAATAATAAAGACCGAGGCCAAGACGACCGCCAGAATCGCTTTGCGGGTTAGGTCTTGGCTAACGCTAGGGCCAACTAGTTGGTATTGCTTTTCAGTTACTGATCCAAAGTCCTCATTTATTTTTTTGATAATTGCTTGATGTTGCTCGTTAGTAATTGGTAGCATTCGTAGTGTTAAGGCTGATTGATCAGTTTTAGTGACGACTAGCCCCTCAACATCGGGATATTCACTGACCTTTTGTCGTAAGTCGGTCTCCCCGACTGGTTTGTCAAAACTTAAATCCATCTGGGCTCCACCCTTGAAATCAATGCCAAAAGGCAATTTCCAGATGATTAAGAATAATATCCCAACAATAAATAAGCCGAGTGAAATAGTAAACCAAAGCTTCTTTTTTCGCCCCAAGAAAAGGTAGTGGTTAGAATTTAGATTTTCGATTTTCGAATTTCGAATTTGGTTTCGTGATTCTTTATTCTGCATCATCATATTTTTCCCAGCTGCCTCTCCCCTATTTTGGACATCGCCAATATACGCAAGAATGCTCGGCTGGCGGTAATTGAGCTAAAGAGCGAAACTATCACGCCCAGTGCCAAGGTGAAGGCAAATCCCCTGACCGAGCCGGTGGTGGTGTAATACAGAATGGCGCAAGTGATAATAGTTGAGGCGTTGGAATCGCGAACCGACGGCCAAGCCCTCCGAAAGGCCTCTTCGAGAGCAATTTTCAAGGCCTTCCCCTCTTTCAGCTCTTCACGCAGGCGCTCAAATATTAGAATATTAGCGTCAACAGCCATGCCGATCGACAGGATAAAACCAGCGATCCCCGCTAGGGTCAAAGTGACCGGAATAAACTTAAACAGCGCTAGAGTGATTAAGGCGTAGCCGGTCAGAGCGAAAACAGCAATTAACCCGGCTAGTCGGTAGTTAAAGATCATAAATAACGCTACTAAAATTAAACCAATGATGCCAGCCACAAGCGATTTTTTGACTGAATCAGCGCCGAGCGTTGCACCGACGGTATGTTGTTCTATCAGTTTAATCGGCACGTCCAGTGCGCCAGCGTTTAGGAGGCTGACTAACTGCTTAACCTCTTCGAGGGCGAATTGACCGGTAATAACGGCTTCACCACCAGTAATTTTCTGCTGAACATTTGGAGCAGACAAAATCTGGTCATCTAAAAAGATCGCCACCTGTTTATTTATATTTCGCTCGGTGATTTGCTCGAATAATGTTGCGCCGTCGGCGTTAAATTGGAGGCTAACTTGAGGGGCGTTAGTTGTTTGGTCAAAACTAACTTGGGCGCGTTTGAGTTGTTTGCCGGAAAGATTGGTCGGTAACCACTTGACGTCGCTTTGAGTTGAGGTTGGGTCGAGCTCTTTGAATTCGAGCTGGGCAGTTTTGCCGATTAAATCAATAGCCTGCTGGACATCTTTAATACCTGGTAGCTCAACTATAACGGTGTTTGTCGTACCCACTTTGGCCGGCTGGATTAATGGTTCAGAGACACCGGTGCTGTTAACTCGGCGTTCGATGACCTGGCGGGTTGATTCAATAGCACTAGTTTTTTCGCTATCAGCAGTTTTGGATAGATCGAGCTCATAGGCTAGTCGAACTCCCCCTTGAAGGTCCAAGCCTTGTCGGACTGGCAAATCGCGGCCCAAGAACTTTTCTGTTACCGGATATGAAATGTAACCAGACAGGCCGATAATGGCCAAAATCAGTAATAACCCAATCCAGAAACTACGACGCATTACTTCGAACCTCCAGTTCGAAGATAACTCAAAAGGCAAAAGTCAAAAGCCAAAACTTTAACTATTGTCGCTAGCGCTCGCTTCTCGGCTACGCCTCGCAGTAGCTCAAAGTTAATTAGTTTCGAGTTGTAGTTTTGAGTTCTAACCTTTGAGTTTTGAGTTTTCATAAGTATTTTCCGTGTCCGAGCTCATCTAACTTTTCTACCAGTTTTTTAACGTCTTGAACAGAGTCTCGCTGGCAGACGAGGATTGCCTCATCCGTTTCGATAATAATCGCATCCTTAATGCCAACGGTGGCGATTAGTTTATTCTGACTAATAATCAAAGAATTTTCGGAGTTGATCCCCTGGTGAGTACCAACAACGATATTGCTGGTGTCGCTCTTTTCAAGCAGAATTTGATAAAGTGCCTCCCAGTTGCCAAGGTCGCTCCACTGGACGATGGCGGGTATGACGGCCCGGTGTTTAGCTTTTTCTACCACCGCGCTGTCGAAAGGCTGTGACGGTACCGCTTGGTAGGATTTCGTTTGTTGATTGGCTCGGAATTCTTTTATTCCGCTATCAATTTCCGGTGCGTGTTCGGCGAAAAGCTTATTAATTGTTTCGGCTCTGGCGAAGAAACAGCCGGAGTTCCATAAAAATTTGCCACTTCGAACATATTTTTGAGCGGTTTTTAAATCCGGTTTTTCGCGAAAGCGTTTGACAGCAAATACTTGATCTTTTTGGGCACTAATTGGCCGACCGACTTCGATATAACCGTAGCCGGTGTTGGGTTCGGTCGCTTGAATGCCAGAAGTCAATAAATACTGTTGATGTTGACGACAAAAATCTAGGGCTTTCTTACAAACAACTTGAAACTCTTTTGGCAGGCCGATGTAATGGTCGGACGGGAAAATTGCGAGATTCGCTTCTGGGTCAATGTCGATTATTGTTTGAGCGGCTAAGCTGATCGCGGCGGCGGTGTTACGACCGCAAGGCTCGCAAATAATCTGTTGAAGTTTTAGTTGTGGTAACTGGGTCTTTGTTTGCTCGGCATGATCGTTTATTGTTACTAACCAAACATTATCCTTACCAACCAATTTAGCGGCTCGTTCAAATGTGTGTTGAAGTAAAGTTCTTTTACCCAAAAAACTCTGAAATTGCTTCGGCGAGCTTCGGCGCGAAAACGGCCAAAGTCGAGTCCCCACTCCCCCAGCTAAAATCACAGCATGATTCATGAATCCCCAGTTTAACAGATATAGGAGGTATCTCAACTTCGTTGTTGCTTCCCCCATGATTCTATAAGTAATGCACAATCGAAAAACCGCGAGCCATGACCCATCAAAAGCAGGTCAGCGAGTGGTTTTTCTCCAAGCCCGCCGCTAGGCGTAGCGTGCGGGGTAGGGAGTGTGAGGGTGTAGGGGGTGCTTCGCAATTGTCGCGAACCGAAGTTCGCTCGCTCTCTAGCGAGAGTAACCCCCTCCACCCTCACAGAAAAGCCAGCGACGCAGTCGCAAATTAATTCCGCTCTTGAAAAGATTGGGCAAGTGTCTCAACTAGGCAAAGAAATTTTTAGTTTTTCGAGAACCTGGCTTAAATCTTCTGGTAGAGGGGCTTGATAAAGATTGCCGTCCAATTCGATTTGCCAAGCGTGCAGAAACTGTCGGGCTAAACCGAGTGATTCAGCTAGTGAATCAGACAGTTTACTGCCGTAAAGTTTATCGCCAATAATTGGATGACCGGTTGACTGCAGATGGACTCGGATTTGGTGAGTTCGGCCAGTGATGGGATGGCACTCCAACAAGCAGAGCTTGTGAATAACGAATGACGAATTACGAATAACGAATTGTCCAATTCCGAGTCGCTTGTAACTAGTAATTGCTGCTCGGGCTTTGGCGCTTGGCAGCAAGGTCACTCTCATTTTGTCACGACGGTTATCACGTTCAATCGCCAGTTCGACACTCCCCTCTGCTGGTGTCTCCCCTACCACTAAAGCCAGGTATGTTTTTTTGACCACTCTCCCCTGCCAAGTCTTTTGCAAGTCTTCTTGGGCAAGTTTATTCTTGGCCCAAATCAAAACACCGGAAGTTTCAACATCAAGCCGGTGAACAATGCCGAATCGATCCAGGTCTTTCATTACATATATATGATAAGCGGAATCGAGCCAGTCGCTGATTGATGGGTAATTTGGGTGCGGCTCAACCGAATACCCGGCTGGTTTGTTGATAACATAGTAGTCGGCGTTCTCGGTGATTAAATTTGGTTGCATGATCATCATTTTACAGTAAAAAACTCTTGGCTGTGACCCTAAAACCAGTTAAGCTAATCCCGATGAAGAATCAGAAATTCGCCCGTGAATTTGCCAAATTAAATCCGGAACAAAAGCAGGCGGTGGAAACCATCGAAGGGCCGGTGATGGTTTTGGCTGGGCCGGGCACTGGTAAAACCCAGGTGGTGGCTCTACGAATTGGCCAAATCTTGTCCAAAACCCATACCTCCCCCCGCAACATTTTGGCGCTGACTTTTACCGAAGCTGGAGTGACGGCTCTGCGTCAACGACTGATAGATATTATCGGTCCCGACGCCTATCAAGTGACGGTCGCCACTTTCCATGGCTTTGCCAACGAGGTTATCAGCACTTTCCCCTACGCTTTCGAGCTACCAGCGACAACTAACAATCTTGATGAACTGGAAACGTACCAAATCGTCGACAAAATTGTGCGGACTCTGCCGGGACTAGATTTGCTTCGTCCGGCCCGAGTGCCGAATCACCATGTCGGCGCGATTATTTCGGCTATCAAAACTCTCAAACAAGAAGCGGTTACACCGGCCCAACTTCAGAAGCTCTCTCTTGCTGATCTCGCTGCCGAATCAAAAAAAACCACCAAAATCGCAGTTGAAGCGGCTCATCGTCAAGCCGAGGTCTTAAAAGAACTAGGTTTGATATATCGGGCCTACCAAAAACATCTTTTTGATAATCAGCTTTACGACTATGAAGATATGATTATTTTTGTCTGGCGGTCGCTGTCGACCAAGCCGGAGATCAAACAGTATCTACAAGAGCGGTATCAATATATCCTGGTTGACGAATACCAAGATACGAACAACGCCCAAAATGCTTTGGTCGAAGCCCTGGCCGATTTTTTCGATAAACCGAATCTCTTTGTTGTTGGCGACGATAAACAGGCAATTTATCGTTTCCAGGGCGCTTCGGTCGCTAATATGCTCCACTTTGCCAAGAAATATCCTGAAATCAAAACTATTGCTCTGAAAATTAATTACCGAAATCCCAAACTAATCATTGAAAGTGCCAGTCAATTAATAACTAACAATCAACAACAGCTGTCGTCATATCTACGAGTCGACACTGGTCTTCAGGCGGCTTCGACTTTGATCAGCCAGCCGCGACTAGTGACTTTTTCTACTCGCGACGCCCAGTATGTTGGCATTGTGGAACATTGCCGAGCGCGGGAAAAAGAAGGCGTTGCCCCCGGTCAGATCGCTGTCATTCTGCGCAGCAACCGCGAAGTTCAAGAATTTCGATCTGTCGCCCAAACGCTGGGATTAGCGGTGGCCGGAGCGCAATCAGCTGACTTAATCAGCGAGCCGACCATCCGTGGGCTCTTGAACATTCTCCGAGCCATTAACGAGCCAACCAACAGCCACCGCATTTTAGCCGCTCTTCCCTACCTTGAGCGCGAGGTCACAGCCATCGAGATTTCTGAAGCGCTGAAAGGACGAAATTCCAGGCGACCGCTGCTTGACGAGCTAATCACCCAATCCCACCCGCCGGGTGTCCGTCGGGCAGCGATCACTTTAAGGGAGCTACTTGTCAAACAGAAGTCGACCAACCTACTGGAACTATTATTGTTAGTGATCGAAAAGTGTTCACTCACTGCCGACAAAATTGATGGACGCAGTATTGATAGATTGGAAATTATTCACGCCTTTTTAGACAAAGCCAAACAACTGATCGCTCGCCAACCAGGGCTCAACGTCAAAGGTTTGGTTGAATATTTTCAGACTTTACAAGATTACAAAATCTCCATTCCGGTTCGTCGGGCGACGCCCGAAACCCAGGGAGTTAATGTTTCGACTGTTCATGGCGTAAAGGGGTTAGAGTACGAAACCGTCATTATAGCTAATGTCGGTGCTGATTCGTGGCATGTTCGTTCTAGCCGATCGATCATAAAATTACCAAACTCGATCGTCGGAGTTAAGAAATGGCGGGAAGATCAGCTCGAAGATGAGCGCCGGCTGTTTTATGTTGGTATGACCCGAGCCAAACATGAGCTGATTCTGACCCTAAGTCGAACGCGGGATAGCGGTCTCGAAACTTTGCCCAGCCAATTTGTGACCGAAATTGATCAATGCCTGAAAAAAGAAACTGTCGATTTGACGCTCAAGGCGACTGAAAAATTACTTGGCGATTTACTAAAACCAGTTTCTCCAACCGCTCTGACCGAACAACAAAACCAGTACATCAAAGAAAAAATCGCCGGGTCCCCGTTTTCCTACACCCATTACCGATCGTATCTGACCTGCCCACGACGATATTTATTGCGCAATGTCTTGAAGTTACCAGAACCGCCCAGCTTTGCCCTCCAGTACGGTTCGGCCGTTCACAAAGCGTTTGAGCTCTACTTTAAGCAATACACCCAAACAAAGCTAAAACCCGGTAAGGATCGCTTGATTCAGGGCTTTGTTGAGGCAATCAAGCGAGAGCTGACCGGCACGGAGCTGGCTCAAACGATTAAAAAAGGCACCGATCTCCTCTCCAGTTACTTCGATCAAAAGTCGGCTGTTTGGTTAATGCCGGTCGGTGTTGAATACAGTTTTTACACTCATCATGTTGAACTGGATAATCTTTGGCTGACTGGCAAGTTCGACCGTATCGATCCGATCGACCCGATCGCCCGAACCGTTCGAGTGATTGATTACAAGACTGGTTCCAAGCCCAAAACCCGCGGTCAGATTGAAGGCACGACCAAGGATTCCGACGGCGAGATTAAACAACAGCTGGTTTTTTATGCCTTGCTGGCTAAGCACGATAGAATTTTCCCCTTTAATGTCAGGGAGCTGGTTATTAGTTCGGTCGACGACGCCGGTAAGTTTACCGACGAAGTTTTTACAGTTAGTGCCGATGAAATCTTGCTCTTAGAAAAAAGTATCCTGTCTACTCACGAAGAAATTGTCGCCCGGACAGACTTCCCCCATCTCGCCGAATCGTACGAACGCGGTTGTGAGCTCTGCGCCTTGTTTTAACAAACAAATTCAGCCTACAGCTTGGTTGAGGGCGTTGACTAAGACAGTTTTGCTTTGAGCCCCAACGAAAGAGCTAACGACCTGACCCTTTTTTTCGATAATATAGGTGGGCATGGCGCCAATTTGGTATCGTTCGATGATAGCCTGGTTATTGGGTTCGTCAACATTTATTTTGACGACCTTAATTTTGCCAGCAAATTCCTTTTCGATCTCTTCAACAATCGGGTGCATTACTTTACAAGGTCCGCACCAGGCGGCCCAAAAATCAAACATCGTAATTGCTTCAGCCTTTTTAACCATCTTGCTCCCCCCTAATTTAGCTACCAGGTCTACGAGCCAGACAAAATCTAACCGCAACATCCAAACTAAAACAATGCTGCTTGCCGGTTAAAACATCCCCCGATTTCGGCTGCAAATCACTCATCGCTCCTCACCGTATTCCGATACGGTTCGTCGGTCTTCGTGACTTTCGCTCGAAATGGGAATGTTTTTCCTCGGCATTAGATTTTGTCAGACTCTAACAAACCAGCTTGAGAGATTCTTGTCAAATTTCTGGGCTTGGATGCTTCTTTGGGCCCAGGCGTACAGACCGAAGATTCCGAGAGTGTAGCCAAGATCGCCGATCAACATGTTGCGCAAGAACGGTAAGCCCATAGCATATGATTCGATCAGGCCTGCAATGGTGGGCGGATACAACCGACCCTCCAGCCACACGGCAAAGTTGGTGACTAGGAAAAATATCAAAGCGTTGGCTGTAGCGAGTGCGATCAGCTTTTTGGTCGTCACGGATTGCTTCAGAAACCGTTCGGCCAAAAAGACGCTAACAACGAAAGAGCCGTAAACGAACGGCATCAAAGCGTGAAAACCTAAGAATAAATCAGTGATAAATAAAACCAATAGCGGCGCTAGATAGTTCCACGGCCGGGTCAATTTAGCACCACCAAACAAGGCAGTCGCTCCCAGAGGCGTCATGTTAGCTGGGTGCGGTAACAGTCGAACAGCAATCGCACCGATGCTGATAGCTAGGGCTGTCGGTTTTTTGAAAAGTTCTTTCATCGGTCTTCCTAAAATAACCTATGTTGTCATAAAAAAATAGAGCCCCGCTCCAGTTGTCCGAGGGCTAGACAGAGCTGGAGGTCGGAGCCACGCCTCGCGAGGCGCTTGGGGGAGGTTGGAAGAAAGTCGTGGGGACGGTGGTATCGAAAGAGATGGGAGGGGGCACACCCTTTCGACACCACCGTACCAAAGACCAAGCAATTCTACTACCTCCAATTTATTGGCATTAATATAACATTTGCCATTAACCAAGTCAAGAGATATTTGGGTAAGTCTGGAAAAACATACTAAGAGTTTTATTAAAGTATTGTCGCTGCGCGACTGGCTTTTCTGTGAGGGTGAGGGGGTTAGTTGCGAAGCACCCCCTACACCCTCACACTCCCTACCCCGCACGCTACACCTACGGTGAGCAAAGTAAAAAGTAACTCGCTGGAGTACCATGGCTCGCTACTTTTTAGTAATTAAAAATATCCCGCACAAACCGGTTGGCCGTGCGGGGAATATCGGATTTCGGTTTGCCTACGGACTGACCGTGACTTCGGCGAGCTTGGGAGCAATACTTCCCAGCTCGTCTAGGAGTTGACCAACTCGTTGGCTCTCCTCGGAACCGATTCCGAAGGAACGCGATGCGACGCTTTTCGCCAAGGCAGCGATACCATCCATCCATGTTCCCTTAGTCCAGATGGACCGGTAGTCCTCAAACCTATCGCCACCACCCTCTCTCGAAGGACGAATTACTCCATGAGAGTTGACAAGGCCCTCGGGGGGCAAGTTGGGTACGATGAAAGCGACGCCACCGTTTTCGAAGAGGACTTGCTGGTAAGTAACGTAATCGTTCTCACAGTCGCAAGTCTCGTCGGTCACGACGAACACCACATTGTAGCCGAACCAACTCGACTCTTCGTCGTAGCGGTCGTAGAGGCAGATGCGAGAATATATAACCCCGTCAGCCGAGTATTTAAAGCTCTCGAGCTTCAGAAGCTGTTCCCGCAACCACCCCTCGGTGAATGAGACTTCGTGGGAATTGATGCTAATGTTCATACCGTAGATGTTAGCACCATTACTCTGAAAAGTCAAGACTATTTCGCTCGCTCGTTTCTGGGAAATTTCCAACACTTCTATTTATTTAAACAGATAGGGTTCTCAGAGTAATGATGATGGGTTTTAACCCATAATTGACCTGTAGATGACCCAAATGTTGACGAAGGTGGTGTGAATTACAATTTGTCGGTTGGCGCATCACTGATTTTCCAAATGATGTCGGGGCGGTTGGCAAGGAGATTTAGGTACCGGGCGGATTGGAAAAAGTAGTCGGACAAGCGGTTGAGGTAACGAGCGATTGATTCGAGCTCACCGGCATTTTCCAGTCGGTGAAAAGCTCGTTCAGCTTGTCTAATGCTGACTCTGGCTAAATGAATCACTGACGCCGCTTGGCTGCCACCAGGCAGGATGAAATTTTTCAACTCCGGTAATTGCTCGTCCCACTCGTCGATTCGACTTTCTAATTGGCTAATTTGTTCATCGAGCGAAGCTAGGATTGGGGCGTCTGTCGGAGACTCGGCGGCCAAACAGGCACCGACGGCTAGAAAATTTGATTGAATCAGTTGTAGCTCCAGAATCAGCTTCGTTTCTTTTTCGTCAATCAAACTGACTGTTAGGCCGATCAAAGCATTAGTTTGATCCAGTCCGCCCAGGCACTCAAAAATCAATTCGGTTTTGGGCAATCGGCGCTTCCCAGGCAGTCCCGTCTCGCCTTTATCGCCTTTCTTGGTATATATGCTCATGAGATCAATTTACAATTTTCAATTTCTAATTTTCATTAAATTTTCAATGTTTTAATATCTCAATACTTGAAAATTGTCTCATTGAGAATTGATTGCAAATTGAAAATTGAGACTTGAAAATTTCAGCTACACCCCCCCGTAGTTGAGCCGCAGGACAAGCAGGTGTAGCAGGTGCCGGTTTTGAAGGTCAGTGAGCCACAGCTTGGGCAGGGCGGCGCGTCGGTTTGTTGCTGTTTTCGCGTTGGAATTGTTTCGTTCTCCTCAATTGGTGGCTCAAGTGGTTGGGCGAGAGGTTCTGGGGTGGCGGCCATATCACCGTTGGTCGGTTCGGGCAACTTTGTTGGTGCGGGGATAGCGCTGAAATCGAGTTGGGCTTGGGCGCTGGAAGCGTCGCCGTCGGCCTTGATCCCCAGCTCCACTTGCTCCTCGGGCGTTAAGAACTTGAGACCGAGGTAGCGAGCAATGTAGTCAATGATCGATTTGGCAATGCGGATCTGCGGGTTGGTGGTAAAGCCGTACGGCTCAAAGCGACTGTTGGCGAATTGGCGAACAATCATCGCCAGCGGGACGCCGTATTGCAGGCCGATGGAAATAGATTTGGCAAAAGCGTCCATCAAACCCGAGATAGTACTGCCCTGCTTGGCCATGGTGACGAAAATCTCGCCCGGCTGACCGTCTTCGTACAAGCCGACGGTGATGAAACCTTTGTGGCCGGAAATAAGGAATTTGTGAGTAATTGAGCGGCGCTCATCAGCCAAACGACGACGCTTGGGCGCGTAAACAACTTTTTCCACAATTCTTTCGACTACCTCGGTCTCGTTCCCAGTTTCGTCCTTTTTAGTGTTGAGCGGTTGAGACAGTTTGGAGCCGTCGCGGTACAAGGCCAGCGCTTTCAGCCCGAGCTTCCAAGATTGAAGGTAGACTTCCTCAACATCCTCAACCGTCGCCTCGTTGGGCATATTAATAGTTTTAGAGATAGCCCCAGAGATGAATGGCTGAACGGCGGCCATCATTCGAACATGGGCCAGTGGAGCGATGAATCGTGTCCCAGTTGGTCCACAACGGTTGGCACAGTCAAAGACCGCCAAATGTTCGTCTTTAAGATGTGGCGCGCCTTCCAAGGTTTGGGTACCGCAGACAATGGTGTTTGATTGGTTAATTTCTTCCTGGCTAAAGCCGAGCCGACCAAGCAGGGAAAAACTTGGCTGTAGCTCTTCGGTTTCGGTAATGGTTAGACGACTGAATATTTCCGGTCCCAAGACCGTGCGGTTGAAAGAAAAACTGATATCGAACGAGCTCGATAGAGTTGACTCGACTTTGTCGATTTCGTCGGTGGTCAGACCTTTGGCAATTAAGGTGGTCCGATTAATCGGCGAACTTTCGACGAATCGGCCAACACCGACGGCGAAGTCGATCATCTCTCCTTGTTGCTCGAGGGTGTAGCCGAGGTTGCTTAAGGCCTGTTTGACAGCGTTGTTAACGATCTTCATCGAGCCGCCGCCGGCTAACTTTTTGAACTTGACCAAAGCAAAGTCCGGTTCAACACCTGTCGTGTCACAGTCCATCAAAAGCCCAATAGTGCCAGTTGGGGCAATTACACTCGCCTGACTGTTGCGGTAGCCGAACTGCTCACCTAACGCCACTGCCTCGTCCCAGTCTTGGCGGGCGCCGGCTAATAAGTCGGTCGGACAATCAGTATTGCTAATGGCGTAGGCGGCTTGGCGATGCATCTTCATGACATTCAGCATCGGGGCGCGATTTTTGACGAAGCCTTCAAATGCGCCCTTAATGGCAGCCATTTCGGCCGAAGTTTTGTAGGCATGCCCGGTCATAATCGCCGATAATGCGCCAGCGATCGCCAGGGCTTCCGGCGAGTCGTAAGGGATACCTTTGAGCATCAGTAGGGTGCCAAGATTAGCAAAACCCAATCCGAGCGGTCGGTAGTCGTGACTGTTTTTGGTGATTGCTTCGGTTGGATAGCTCGACAAATCAACCTCGATTTCTTGGGCGATAAACATAATTTTGCAGGCGTGACGATAACTCTCGACATCAAAATTGCCTTTGTCATCGGCGAACTTGACGAGATTAATAGATGCCAAATTACATGCAGAATTATCTAGGTGGGTGTACTCGGCGCATGGATTTGAAGCGTTAATACGGCCGGTATTCGGCACGGTGTGCCATTTATTGGCGGTGGTGTCAAACTGCACTCCAGGATCAGCACACTGCCAGGCGGCGTTAGCAATCTGATCCATTAATTCTTTGGCGCGGTAAGTTTTGTGTGGCTCGCCGTTAGAAACATAGCGAGTCGTCCACTCGCCGTCGTTAGCAACCGCCTCCATGAATTCGTCGGTAATGCGGACGGAATTATTTGAGTTCTGGCCGGACACGGTGTGGTAGGCCTCACCGTTGAAGTCCGACGAATAGCCAGCGGCAATCAAGGCCATCACTTTCTTCTCCTCGTTGACCTTCCAGTTAATAAAATCTTCAATTTCTGGGTGCGACATATCAACCACCACCATCTTGGCGGCTCGACGAGTGGTGCCACCAGACTTGACGGCGTCAGCGCCACGATCAAACACCCTCAAAAAGCTCATCATACCGCTCGAAGTACCGCCGCCTGATAGTCGCTCATAGCGGCTACGAAGTTTGGAAAAGTTAGCGCCGGCTCCGGAGCCAAATTTGAAAATTCTGGATTCGGTTTTGAGTAAATTAAATATGCCGTCAAGCGAGTCCTCCACCGCCAAAATAAAACAGGCCGAGCACTGGGGGTTGCGGTAAGAATCCTTAGTTTCCAAAACTTTCTCTTGCTCGAAGTCCCAATAAAAACTTCCGCCCGAGCCGGCGATCTTATATTGATGATACAAACCGCAGTTGAACCACACCGGCGAGTTAAAAGCCGCTTTTTGGTTGACTAAAATATGGGTTAGCTCATCTTCGTAGCTAACTCGGTCTTCAGGTGAGGCAAAATAGCCGAATTTTTCACCGAAATCGGCAATAGTATGGGCAATCCGATAAACGGCCTGTTTGAGCGACGTCTCTCTCCCCTGCCCGCCGTGCCCGACAGTGCCTGTTGTGGTAGGCTGGCCTGTAGGCGATGGCAGGCGGGCCTCTTTGGTGGGGACGCCGGCCTTGCGCAAGTATTTATAAGCTAAAATGTCAGTTGCCAGTTGGGTCCAAGTGGTGGGTACCTCGACATCGGTAATTTGGGAGATGATATTGCCTTTTTCATCGCTAATGGTGGTGGTTCGTTTGTCCCATTCGACGGTATCAAAAACATTTTCGCCGACTTTGGTGTAACGGCGAGCAACTTTGAGGCCAAGTTTCTTGGTCGAATTATTCTTTTCTGGCAATTCGGCCGAAATTTCAACGGGCTTTAAGGCAATCTCGCTTAATCGATCATTTCGGTCTTTCTTGGCCATTCAATACCCTCCTTACTAAAGCGGCTTCTGGCAACTGGCAAACAGCAACTGGCTGGGAGCCGGCAAACGAACCGCAAAACTTCTCCAGACATCTACAGTACCACGCCCGGACAGTACCTTGTCAAGGGTAAATATTACGGGGTTTGTATGGGATTTGTTCGCCTGTGCGAAAAGTCTGAAGTCTCAAGGCTAAAGTCTGAATTAAGTGATAAGGACTAAGTGGCAAGCTAATATCACACTCCAGCTGACCTGCTTTTGATGGGTCATGTCGCTTTCGCTCGCTTCTCGCTCTGCTTTTGGCAGTCTCGCAGTGGCTCGCGGTTTTTCGGTAATTAATATAAAAAATCCCCCTCTCTGCCGAAGCTTTGAGGGGGAGGTTTACTGCCTTTAAACCTTGTGAGGCAAACGAACTCACTTCGGTCGAGGTCAACAGGACCACGCGCTGGGTACGATACCCAGGGCGCTTTCTCGCTGTTCAATCTCCAAGAAGCCCGCGAGATGACTTCAGGTTGAGTTAAATTTAGCACTAGGGTGCCAGATTGTCTATACTTATCGTCCGAAAAATTAGCTCTATTATCTACTTCAGACTTTAGCCTTGAGACTTCAGACTTAGTAGAAAATTATTGCCTTAATTTTCTACGGATGAAAGAAGGTACATCGAGCTCGTCTTCGTCTGTACCTCCATCTTTGATGTCACGACTGCGACCCTTAGTGACAAAAGCATTGTCGGCTGTTTCGGTCTCGACCGTTTCGAGCCACGCTTGAACCATCTCTTCACCGTTTTTAAATGCCATTCTCTCGGGCAACTCATTATAGGAAAACCATCGCAATTCTTCGATGTCATCGCCTGGCGTTAAAACACCCCCGATCACCTCGGCAATAAAACAGATATTCAGGGTTTTCTCGCCGGTGGTTCCGTAACTATCCATGAAAAATCCGAGCATATCCCCCAGCTCAACAGACAGTCCGGTTTCTTCTTTTGCCTCTCTCACCGCACCGTCTTCTGGTTTTTCACCCAAATTTAAGAAGCCGCCGATTACATCCCACCTTCCCTTGGCAGGCTCAATCCTTCTTTTACCTAATAAAACTCTATTCCCGTCAGTTATAAGAGTACTTGCTGTGGGCTTAGAATTTAGATAAACAACAGAGTTGCAGTTTGAGCACGCATATCTTTCTGGTTCGCCCTGGTGGTCGTATTGGATACTACAGTTAGGACAATATTTATAATCCATGTTGGTATGATAGTAATTCATTGCCTAGCCAATGAATGGTTCTCTGTTTGAAAACTTGATTCTTGTGACTTATTATTTACTTCAGACTTTAGCCTTGCGACTTTAGACTTAGTAGAAAATTATTGCCTTAATTTTCTACGGATGAAAGAAGGTACATCGAGCTCGTCTTCGTCTGTACCTCCATCTTTGATGTCACGGGAACGGCCTTTGGTCACAAAGGCGTTGTCGGCTGTTTCAGTTTCAACTGGAAAAGATGGTTGTGGTTGGATGGGTGTTTGGTGACTAAAAAATGGAATGTTTGAGGCGAAAGGCGCTTGAGGTGCGCCGAGAGTAGCACCAAAACCTACCGGCTCTTCTGAACCAAATCGTGATCTTGCCTTTGGAACTGGTTTAGATATTTCATTTTCAAAACCAGTCGCGATAACCGTGACTTTAATCTCGCCCGACATCGAATCATCGACAGTGGCGCCGAAAATAACATTGGCTTCGGGATCGGCCGCTTCAGTGATAGCCTTAGACACCTCCTCAACTTCATACATAGTCATATCAGGTCCGCCGGTGATGTTATAAAGAATGCCCCGCGCCCCATCGATTGATAGCTCAAGCAGAGGCGAGTCAATCGCCTGACGAGCCGATTCAATCGCTCCATTTTCACCAGCCGCCAGACCGATACCCATTAAAGCCGATCCGGCATCTTTCATAATTGTTCGAACGTCAGCAAAGTCAACATTAATAATAGCCGGTACGACGATAATTTCAGAAATTCCCTGAACGCCTTGGCGTAGGATATCGTCAACAATACCAAAGGCGTCGCTCATCGAAGTTTTCTTGTCGATGACCTGCAATAGGCGGTCGTTGGGAATTGTAATTAATGTATCGACCTTCTCCCGGAGTTCTTCGATACCGAGTTCAGCGATTTTTTTGCGACGAAGACCTTCAAAACTAAACGGTTTAGTAACAACACCGACAGTCAAAGCACCGAGTTCTTTGGCAATCTGGGCGATCAACGGTGCTGCACCAGTACCAGTACCACCGCCAGCGCCACAAGTGACAAAAACCATATTAGCCCCCTTAAGCACTTCGTAAATCTCGTCCTTGTTTTCCTCTGCTGACTTACGCCCAACCTCCATATCGGCCCCCGACCCTAATCCTTGGGTAGTTTCCTTGCCGATTTGAACTTTAATGGGCGCTGGATTACCCATTAACGCCTGCGCATCAGTATTGATAGCGATAAACTCGACGCCACGAACTCTAGCGGCGATCATTCGGGCGACGGCGTTGCCGCCAGCACCGCCGATACCGCAGACTTTAATACTCGCGAACGTGTCTAAAGTTTCCTTATTCATAAATTATTTGGGTGTTTTCTTAGGGTAGCATTGTTAATTACTAAAATTTCGTAGGATCCCACGAAATCGGTCAAATACCCCCCCAAATTTTCCGAAATCCAGTCTCCTATGTCCATCGTTGGTCTGACCCTCTTCTACGCCCCACATAACTAGCCCAACGGCGCAAGCGTAAATCGGATCGTCAAGCTTGTCAAGCATGCCCGAAAATTTGGCGGTGGGAAAACCGACCGTTGCTGGTAAACGAAGCTCGGTTCTGGCTAGTTCGGTTAGACCCTCGATGTCTGATCCGCCACCAGTAAAGATCGCTCCGGCTGGTAATAAACCATCTTTTCCAACCTTCTTTAGCTCCTCTTTGATCAGATGAAAAATCTCGGCAACGCGAGCTTCAATAATTTCACAAATTTGCCTTCGAGAAACCTTTTCGTCCTCGGCCGGATCAAGCGACGACAAATTGATTGTTTCCGACTCGCGAATTTTGTCCGGTAATACCGACCCATATTTGTTTTTTATCACTTCGGCCACATCAAGGTTGGTTCGCAGACCAATGGCGATATCATTGGTGATGTGCATCGACCCAACTGGCAAAGTGGCGCAATAAATTAGTTCTGTTTCTTCAAAAACGGCGATGTCTGTCGTTGTCGCGCCTAGGTCGATTAAAATTACCCCGGAATCGCGCTGTTTCTTGGTTGTTAGCGCTCGGGCGGTCGCTAGCGGTGAGTAGACTAAACCGTCGATTTGGATTCCAGCTTGTTCGACAGCTTTGACTAAATTGCGCAAGGCGGCCGATGAGGCGCTAATAATTAAGGAGTCAACTTCCAAACGGATTCCGTTCATGCCGATTGGATCACGAATTTCGTCTTGGCCGTCGACGGTAAAATGATGTGGAAAGGTGTGAATCAGCTCTCGGTTTTGCGGCATGGCGACGGTTTTGGCGGCATCAATCACCCGAGATACATCTTCGGCTTGAATCTCACCGTTCGGGCGAGCGACGGCGATGACGCCCTTGGCTGGTTGGGCTAAAATATGGCTACCGTTGATTGAGACGAAAGCGTGGGTTAAGGGGAATCCGCACATTCGCTCCGCTTCTTCCAGGGCTTGTGACAGGGCACTGACAGTATCTTCGATATCAACGATCATCCCCCGTTTCATACCGCTATGGGCGACCGAAGTTACACCGACAATCGAGGTGACGCCGTCAACGACATTACCAACACAAACGGCAATCTTCGAGGAGCCGATGTCTATTCCTGCGACCAGCGGATCACGCACGACAAATCCTTTCAGGATTTGAAGTTGCAAGGCTGAAGTCTGAAGTCTGAAGTATGGAGTTGTTATTCCACGACTTACGCACAGCAAAGAATAAGTGGTGGAAACACGACGCGACACAAAACCCATTGAGGAGATTTAGATACGTAAGTCGTGTATTCAAAAATCGCGGAGCGACACCACAGTTTAGACTTGAGACTTTAGACTTTAGACTTTCGTCGATGACTCCCCTCCCCCTTTTCATCGATGACTGTATCCCAACAGGTGCAGTAGACCGTGACTGGAGAGCGTTTTGAGCTCATCAATCAGTTCAATCCCGGCCTGGGCGGCTTGTTTGGTGGCGGTTTCGACAGAGATGGCGATTGAACCAGTCGGGCCATCAACTCGGTCTCTAGAGTCGGCTAGTGTTTGCTTCGAACGCTTGTCGTTGACACTCGCTCCTCGGTGTGACCTCGTAGTAAGACCCGCCGCTCCCGCGTGAGAGACAAATTCTGGCCGATCGTACGTAAAACTCAAAACATCGGTTGGCTCGTTAATTCCTAAATATCGTTGTTTCAGCTTTTTAATCTCCTTGTCGGTAATTAATGATATCTCTACCTCCACTCTACCAACCGTTTTCAGGCGTCGCAAGATAGCCACCAAGTGTTGGTGGATTTTATCCTTATCGACTTTGGTGTCGGTGTTGTTTTGCCAGTCGATCGTCAGCTCGGCCATATCTGGCTCTTAGCCGTTTTGAATTTTCTGACGAAGAATTTGGGAAACCAAACTCATATCGGCCTGGCCTTTAAGCTCGGCACTCAAGGCCCCCATCGCCTGGCCCATCTGGCTCATCTCGGTTGGATTGGCTTTGAGATATTTTTCGACGACAACGATTACGGTCGCTTCGTCCATCTGTTCGGGAAGATATTTTTTCAAGAGCATCATTTCCTGATACTCTTTGTCAGCTAAATCGATTTTATCGATATCGCGGTAAATCGCTTCGGCTTCGACCCTTTTTTTGACCTCACGCTGAATAATAGTCGTCACTTGCTGATCGTCGAGCGGCTTACCGGTGTCGATTTCGGCGTTTTTAATAATAGATTTCAAGAAACGCAAAGTTTCTTTGGTAAAATCGTCACCGGCTTTAAGGGCGGCCAAAAGGTCAGCTTCAATGGAGGTAATTAGATTCATTAATTTAGACTTTAGCCTTCCGCCTTTAGCCTTGTGCTAGAAAGTTCGGAACGCTTTTCGACGGACGGCTCGGGCTTGTGCCGATTGACGGCGTTTAAAACGAGTGGGCTTCTTCTCGAAGAATCGGCGTCGTTTAATCTCGGTCATAATCTCCGACTGTTGGACATCGCGAAAAAATCGTCGCAAAACGACTTCAACCGGTAGGGCTCTTTTTTCTTCGCTGTATTCAGCCATTAGTTTTTAAATTGTAGCAGGAAATTGGGAATTAGTTAATGGGTTTCGTGCCGCCGACCGGCGGCGTGAGTTTGCGACTGCGTCGCTGGCTTTTTTGTGAGGGTGGAGGGGGTTACTCTCGCTAGAGAGCGAGCGAACTTCGGTTCGCGACAATTGCGAAGCACCCCCTACAACATTAATGAAGCCGGGGTTTTGGCGTCTTAACAGACAAGCCTCAATCCGCTCGACCGGTTCGAACTAAAGCAGTTTAGTTCTCACGAGCGGTCTCGCCCCCGCACGCTACGCTATCGCGAATAAGGTAAAGAGTAACTCGCTGGACCGCCAGCTGGCGGTACCATGGCTCGTCACTTTTTGGCTAGTAATAACTATGGCTTGCGGTTTTTTATCTTGCACCAGAAGTGGATTCGTACTATTATCCTTGCAGGCAACGCTACGAGGTGAACCTTATGTATGAAGAAGATGAGATCGACGGATGCAAAAATAAGATCGCTGATGGACAGAATTGTGGGCTGTGTGTCATCCCTGGTTGTGACGGGAAGATAATCGCCCACGTCTCTAGCCATTGTATGGCAGACCTTGGAAACATGATCATTGGTCCAGGCAGTGCGGGTCAGTGGGAGGAGAGAGTCATCTACGCCTGCAACGACTGCTGTGTGATGTATTCATCTCCGCCCGGGAAACGACCTCGACGAATGCGAGAGGCCGAACGTGCGATCAGATAACGAACCAAACCAGTAGCCGTGGGCGAACCCTACGGCTACTCCCTTGAACTGAGTCAGGAAAGGTTGAGCTAAATGTCGAATTCTAGGATCAAGGCCTGGTGATCGGAGACGACAGCGTCAGACGCCTCAAAACTTTTTACTTTGACTTCTTTGCTGACAAAGATGTAGTCACAGGCTTCGGTTTTGCGAGTTAAAGATGTTCGTGTGGTTTTGAGCTTAGCTCTTAGGGTTAGGTTCGTCAGAACTTTATTAATTTGCTTGATTGATACGGATTCTGGAACGAGGTTAAAGTCCCCAGTTAGAATTACTGGACCGTCCAGCGAGGCGGCGTAATCGGCGATCATCTGGCATTGGCGCAGAGATTCCTCGTCCCCATTTTTATGGTGAGGAACGTGATAGCCGTGGTGATTCAGGATGTGCAACTTTTTCTTGCTCGTCAATTCAATTACAGCATGCTGGAAGTTGCGCGTGTTGGTGTCGTCCTTGATTACGTCCAAGTTCTCTATGAACTTTTGATGAGTAAAGACCGTTTCTGACCGCGTGATCGGATAATGACTAATAATGCAGTTGCCAAAGTTGGCTTTGCGGTTCATGTAATTGAAACTGAAAACCGGCGAGAGAAAGACGTAAGGAAGTTCGACCTCCTTTCGCAGGTCTTCGATAGTGCCAAGGAACATTCCGTCGCCTCCAGGTACATCCAGCGCTTCTTGCAAACACAGAATATCGGGTGCTTCATCTTTGATGAACTCCCCTAATTGGTACGGTAGTCGTCCGGCTCAGACATTGAGCTGAATCAGTTTCATTAGAATGTTTTGAGACTATTAAAATTAATCGCAAGCTTCACTTGTTCTAGCTCGTCGCCAGTTAATAACCGTGTTTGGTCGGCGACTTCTTGGGCGGAGGCTAGGCCAATACCTAGGCCGTTGGGGCGGGTGTAAAGCGTGACGTGAAACGGTTGGGTTGGTATTTCTAGATCTAGAGCTTTTCGCATTCCAGCAAAGAACTCCTCTGCCCCGCTCGTTTCACACATGATTATGACTGTTTTTTTATCGCGCTTCTCGGCAACTCTAACTTCGTCCTTGAATCTGCTTATACTGATGGGCATTTCTATAAGTAGATGATTTGATTCCTCTAGAATCTTTTCTTCCGCTTCTTCGAGTGTTACACCAAGCTTCTCCGCCAAAATCGGTGCGTACTTCTTAACCGAAAATATACTCAAATGAAACTCCGGCTTAGCAACTAACTTCTCGCCGTCGACTTCAATCTCGGGAGCAATTTTAAGTTGTGGGAGTTCTAGGCCGACATAACCGCCCTCGTACCGATAACCGTCCGGAAGGTTCGCTGTGCTCATTACAGCCCCCAATCTATTAGTTCTGTGAATCTGACATAGAATCCATACGGATCAGTCATTCGAAAATCATGCCAAGTTCTTTTGCCGTCTTTTTTCTCTATGAGCTCTTGTACAATATTCTCGCTTAAGTCTTTGGATGCCTTTTGATAAAAAGTATGGATATCTTCGACCGGTATTGTCAGTGAAACCGCATAACCTCGTGTAGTTTTCTTATCGAACTGTTTGAAATACGACTGCTCGTAAACTCGTTCATCGTCTCCATAGAAATTTATCATCGTATTACCGAGCGGGTCCCGTCTTTGCATAACCATGTAGCCGGGATATTCTCCCTTAACATCTTCCGATATGATTTCAAAACCAAGTTTTGAATAAAAATCCTGAACCGGAGCAAACTCCGGCACATGAAGCTCTATAATTAAATTGTTTTTGATTGGTATTTTCGGCATTACTCAAAGCTATCTCAGGGCGTCATGATTTCGTCTCAAGCGCGAGTGTAACTTTTGTCTTTATCGCTTCAATACAGTTCGGTAACCTTCGGGCCATTCTTGGGCTCAGAAGCTTGGAACACTCATCGATTGGTTTGAAGGCGTACTCGTCTAACTCCTCGTTTTGTAGACTGATTTTTCCAACCTGTTCTTTCGTAAGGACGCCACCGTAAAAGAAGAACTTGAGAGAATCTTCGTGATTTTTGGCTGTGTAATTGTGATCAACACAGAGTAACTGTTTGTAATCAAGCTTGAGACCTACCTCCTCTAAAACCTCCCTACCGCAGGTCTGGAGCGGAGACTCTCCCTCATCACTTACACCGCCTGGAATATTCCAATGATCTCGGTAATTTGGCTTAACGATCAACATCTTGCCTTGTTCGTCGAAAATGAACGCACCTGAAGCAACGATTTTCCTTGATAGGGATTTGATATATTCATCGTGAGGTAAATACATGTCCTCATTCTACTCCCGAACCTGCTGATCCGCCAGCTGGCGGAGTCGAGCTATTTCTTTTTTGCTAAGAGCCAGGCGGGCTCGGGGATGAAAGTGATTTCTGGCCAGGCATCGATCTCGTGCTCGGTAAAGTCGTAGTATTTTTGGTAGGCCGTCTCGACACTACCGTGCATTGCATCTTTCCAGTCAAAACCGAGTTTACTGGCCAACTTTTTTATATCTAATTCGTTCGGTGCTTCTAGCTCGACAAATGTCGGAATCCACGGCCAGGTATCGATGGTGATTTCGCAGTCGCCAAGGGCCCACTTCTCTCTTTTGGTCTCTTGGTAGGATTTTTGTACTAGGCCAATGGCCTTAAGCAAGCTGACAGTTTTTTCGAAGTCCCCTACCGTCGTTTCGATCTCTTGTGTACCGTGAAGGGTGCGATCATTCAGTTGTTTATAAGAAAAAGTAATCTTGTCGCCTTCGTCGCGAACGCGGATCCAGCCACCGATTTCTTTTAGTCGCGAATCTGGATAATCAAAAACACAGCGACGCATCTGACGTTCGGAGTGCACTAATTTAGCGCCGATTGTACTCAACTTGCCACGTAGATCGTCGGCATCAATATCCAAAAACTTAGCCTCAACCTCTACCTGCATTTCCCAATTCTACTCCCGAACCCAGAATTGTCGAGCTACCGAGCAATGCAATTGAAGATTTGGTCAGTTGAGTTTCAACAACAACTCCTCTGGAGAGTTTATAAAATCGCGGAACAATACATTCCGACACAGCTCGTTGGCATCTTTGGTGAAAGCGTATATCGGCTTATTCAATGCGACCGCGCAACCAATCTCTAGGGTCGTGCTAACTCCCGAATAACCATCTTTGTTATAGATGTAAACCACATCAGCCGTACGTATTTTTTGAAAGTGGTCATGAGTCAATCCGAGGACGACATAGTTCTTGTTTCTGGCCGACAGCTGATTCCAACCATCTTTTGTTTCGTATAGGTAGGGTTCGTAAACGATAATTCCAGCTTCTTTCAGCCTGCGACCGAACTCTCTGATATCTGACTTGAACCTCCTACTACCACACAGTACGACGGACTTCATCCTTCTACAGTTACACAGTCGAGCAATGAATTACAATATTTTCCACCTGCCTAAGCCAGTTTCTTTAACGTTCCTGTATCCCGAACCTGGGAATGTCGAGGAAAATTAGACATCAACTAACTCGGCTGTATTTTTGTATTCGTCAAAATCGGCTACGAATTGAATGGTTTTCAAATCGGCACGCTCAATAAACAGCACTCCATTCAAATGGTCGATTTCATGCTGAAGAATTCGGGCTAATTTACCGTCAAAGCTTTTTTGTTGATGATTACCATTCTCATCTAGGTAACGTACCTCAATTTCGGCCGGTCGGATAACCGCCGCAATTAAAGGCAAGCTACTTAAGCATCCTTCCGGAAAAGTATTGTTATTTTTTGAATGCTTAATAATAACTGGATTAATAAATGGAAGGTAAAGACCTTCCCAAAAGACGACAGTTAACGATTTAGAAATGCCTATTTGCGGCGCCGCAAGAGCGACTCCCCTACCCAGCCTTCGGATCTTATTCAATGTTTGCTTGAGTTTCTGAATATCTTTAGTTGTTTGGCCACAACTAATTTCGTTGTTTGTGATTTGCTTCGTCTTGGCGCGAAGGATAGGATCGCCCAACCAACGAATTTCTTCTGGGAATTTTGCTAGTTTTCTCAACTCTTCTTTCATAATTAGATTCTACTCCCGAACCTAGAAATGTCGAGTTAGTCGTTAATAATTATTGCTCCGCTATTTGTCAGGAATGTAGTAGCGCGACCCCTAGCTCTGTGATGACGATCAATGTTCAAGAGGTTGTCCTTATATTCCGGAACACCCCAATGCGGCAAGATGAGCTTGTTATACAAGCCTAACCCTTCCTCAATAATTTCTGGTACGTCGGCCAAATCTTCCGGATTATCTTCGCTGAGTTCAATATTTGGTGCAACGACCATGGCACCGGCGCTCTCACCGGCATACACTAACCCATTGGTTAAAAGCTTTTTAATGATTTTATCGAATCCCGACTTAGCCATCGCCCAGCGGAGATAATGGGTGTTACCGCCGGCTATCCAAACTCCGTCAAGTTTCTCGAGCAATTTCTTAAGCTCCCCAGTTTTTCCAATAAAATCAAGCAATCTCACCGGGATAAGCTCGAGTCCGTATCCACGCAGCTGCTTTTCTGAACTATCTAACCAAGGAGTTGAGCCCTTTGCTATGTAAGGTTCTGCCGCGTCCGCAATCCAAGCAATCTTCGGCGGACTATTTCGCTTTGGAAGTAATGAAAAATAAGCTTCTTCGTAGGCAGGTTGTAACCCCTGTGATACTAGGAAAAGCTTCATTTTCTGATCTTACTCCCGAACCCAGAATTGTCGAGCTACTGCAGGAACTTGCCTACTTCTTTGTCAGAGAGGAGGCGGTAAGAATTGCAGAAACTAATCATTCCTTTGCTGGGTTGATGAGAGAACCCGATGTATTCAACCTTCATCTTCTTCTGTTGGGCTTTCTTTATTGCTGGCGAAAGATCGGTGTCGGAAGAAACGAGAATCGCCTTATCACAAGTCTCCTCGTATGCAGAAACCAATAAATCAGTTGCCATTTGAACGTCAACACCCTTCTCGTGATATCGTCCGTCAGATTTCATTAAATAACCGAAGCTATAACGCAAGCCGGACTTTTTTAATAGAGCGATTAGCTTCTGTTGATTAGAGAAAAGCTTTTCGGTCTTTTTTGTGCCATCTTGGCGGATCCGGCCAATATAGTAGCAAGCGTCGATAACATTGTTATCATCAGCTACGAATTTAACGAAGGCACGAAAGTCAAATTTTAGTAAATCATTTAGCTTCAGGTCTTTTAGCTTGAAGTAAAAATTACTACCATCTATCAGAATAGTTACTCGAGGTCTCATAATTTCAGGGTATTCAAAAAGCCCTGCAAATGCCAGAGGCCTCACAGGGCGTTTTAGTACCTAAAGAATAACACTCAGTAGCCTCGTCGTCAATATCTGACCTGCCGGAGCCCGTCTATCTTTCCTTCGCCGGGAGCAGGAGTATAAATGTAGTATGGAGCTCAAAGGGTTTAGACGGGCGTATACGAAGGGGCTGAAGAAAACCACGCTGGGGATTATCCGGAAATCATCGGGCGAGATTTGTTTAGCAATGAAAAAGCGTGGTTTTGGCACCGGCAAGTGGAATTTTTCTGGTGGCAAAGTCTTGCCCGATGAGACACCCGAGCAATGTCTCGTTCGTGAAACCGAAGAAGAATTTGGGACAAAGATCAGTAATCTTCGCCCGGTTGGTATTCTCTACTTCTACTTTTCCGATGTTCCAGTCGAGAAAAATTAGAATCAAAAATGCTATGTATTTGAAGCCGACAGCTGGGACGGTGAGCCGCAAGAGAGCGAGGAGATGCTCCCGAAATGGTGGCATCGCGATAACATTCCCTACCAGGAGATGTGGCAAGAGGACAAATCCTGGATCGAACCTGCCCTCGACGGACAGGTTCTGACCGGCTATTTTCTCTTCACCTCAAAAGATGTCTGTCTGGAAAAAGAAATTGTTATCGGGAAAATTATCGACGAGTAGCGCATCAGCGCTTACGCCAGTTCTTATCTAGATCTTCGTCGGTGACACGGAATATAGTTTCGTGATCGCCGGGCTTAAGGCTATGGAGCTTGCAAAACTTTTGGCCGTATTCACGCTTCTCTTTTTCTTTTGCTTCTTTTTCTTTTAGGATCTCTGGCGGAAAAGTGAAATCGGTATTAATGAGATCGCAAGTATATTTTGGCCCAAACAGCAAATTGAGCGTCCAATGAGCCCGTTGACTCATTGGATAAATACTAACTAAAGCTACCCGCTTCCAATTATTTGGAATGAGGAAATTCTTCTTGATGAAATAAGCATTTGTGACGGTGGTGTACGCATCTTCCTCCAGCAAAGTCGCACTCTCTGGCAGTCCGAGACTTTGGGCGTAATCAGCCATTGCTCGGGCTTCGGTGGTTGGCGGAGTGTAGTCGAGGGTATATGTCCACTTACCACTGAATATTATTCTGTCGGACAGGCCTTTATTAAAAAGTTCGACGGCTTTCTCGACGGTAGACTTGGCGCTTTCAGAAGTTGACCCATCTTTATATACTCCCCTGCCCAAAACCAAAATAGCATCATATTTCATTCCCCGATTGTACCCATAAACTCAAAATTGAGCCATAAAAAAGCGGTTCGGAGAGCGATCTCTCCGAACCGAGGGTTGGCTACGCTTGCGCGTGGCGGTGGACGATGTCTGTCACCTCTTTTATCGCAGAAGGAGTGACGATGCGTTGCTGATGCTCGCAGTCAACGGCGATATAGAATCGAGCGTGCCGTCGAGCCTTCGCTTGCGCTGCGGACCATTCCAGAGAATCGAGCTCGCGCATATGAAGAACGCCAGAATTGGTCTGAAAGTAGATCTCCGGTGGTTCGAACCGACGCTTCGGCGCCGCTGGAGTGACGAGGATCGAGAGCTTTGGCAGGCCCAGAGCCTGTTCAAGTTCTCGTTCCAACAAGTGGAGAAGTTGTGGCTTGCGCATCCGTTCGGCAAAAACCTCATCAGACGCCGGCTGATGAATTGTTCGGCCATTGCTATCCCAATTGATCCGATAGTACGGATCGAACTGGTAGACAATCGCCGCTACTGGCACGTCGCCGTCCAAGTAGCGTTGATAGTGCTTGCGGATAACGGGATTTTTTGCCGATTGTAGCGCCACGTCGAGCTGGCTATCAACCATCGACAAAAGCCCTTCCTCGGTTATTTCCTGTTCTTCGCCGGTTTGACCCAATAAGCCACTGATCATTCGCTGTACAAACCGCTCAACGATCACGACACGATCCAAAAAATAGACCTGGTCATACATTGTCCAAAAGTGGTTGAGTAGCGATAGAACGAGCTGATAGATCTCTGCATCGACGACAATTTTCCCGTCGATATAATCGACACGGTCGAGGAATGGTCCGATGTCGAGCATCCCGTTGATTCCGGTGTGGTAGCTGTCCCGAGCGAGGTAGTCAAGCTTGTCGACACCCAAGAGCGGATGGGAAACAAGCTGACCGAGCGGGTCTTGCTTAAGAATCATGTGTATAATTCTCTCCGGATTGGCACCAGACGCAAGGATGCAGTCGGTCATCTCCTGTACTACTTGTGTCGCCCGCTCGTTATGGCCATTACTGACCAGCCAGTCGGTGATGTGAGAGTACGGACCGTGAGAATCGTCGTGAACCAGCCCGTGGACTTTGGAGTCGACAATGTCCTGCCCGTTGATTCGTCCAGCTTGTTGCAGTCTTAGCCCCCGTTGGGCAGCCAGCTCGTAGGTGCCAAGTTCATGCTCACCTCTCATATGCTGGGCGCCAGGGTAGGCAACATGGGCGAGGCCCAACTGTTTTCGGAAGTTGCTCTTTTGATGAAACGGATGGTTGATGATTGCCTCGACCGGCTTGATATCAATCGAACCGGTTACGGGCACATGAATTGTGATTCGGTTGCGTGGTCGACAAACCAATGTCAAACCTCCTTTTTAACTTGCGCCCTAGGGGCGGGTTTGACTGGAATGTAACTGGTAGAAGAGATAAATGCAAATATATGTAATATTCAACTCACAGATTTGAGCAATCTCAAGAAGGTATCGTCAGCGAATAGCTGTTTAGTTAGTTTGATGACACCAGAACCTTTTGTGTATTTCTCGGCTAAATATTTTCTTAGTTCCTGATGTTGTGAGTAACCGCGATCATCGCGTTCCACAAGACCTCTGAATTCTAGGTTCAAAAGTTCGGTTAAAGACTCTTTGTAGCTGTTGTACTGTTGGGAGCTGATGTCTAACTTTATGTATTTATGAGTGAACAGGTGTAATAGCTCATGGACGCAGACCATATTTGGTTCAGCGCTAAACAAATTGAGAAAAAAATAGCCTTCTTGGGTGTTGTAGCTGCAGCGTTCGTTGAGACTAAGATAGCAAATGAACTCCATATCGTCGTTTTCTACCTCAAAAAGCTTGGTAAGGCGTTCAAACACGTCTTGTTCTACGGCTCGCCATCCACCAGAAAACAGTCGAATCTTTTCTTCGGCAGATATCCCCTCTTCGGCGATAATTTTTCGGCAGGCTGCAGTGACAGTCGTTTCGGAGTTGATATCGACACCTAACTCTTCGAGTTTTTTACTAAAGTCTGAAGGGTGACTGCGATTATGGGATTTATTACCAGCTTGAAGGTTGAGAAATTCTTTTTCGGCTTCGTAACGGAATTCAAGATGCATCAATACATACCTTTGGCTGGGGTGCCGCCGAGGAGGTGGAGGTGGGCGTGGTCAATCTCTTGGCCGGCGTGCTGGCCAACATTGAATAATAGTCGATAGCCAGTTTCTTTGACGCCGAGAATTTGAGCAACTTCCTCTGAACCCAAAAACATATCGTGCAATTCTTCGGCTCGCAGACTTTCCGGCCGTTCGACATGGCGCTTGGGCACGATCAAGACATGAACAGGGGCTTTAGGATGAATATCTTTGAAAGCCATGTAGTGGCTTGTTTCAATTACTTTTTCACACGGCATCTTACCAGCGATAATTCGGCAAAATAAACAACTTTCCATTGGTTAGATACTAGCACAATCTTGAACCGGTTTTTATATTGCTGATTGCTGTTTGCTGATAGCTGAAATGCTGGCGTAAGCCATTGACATATGCTATGCCACCTGCTAAGATACTCAAACTTCCGCTGGGAAGCTTTTCCGTTAGTCGCTGGGTAACTGGCGCTGGAAGTATAACCAGAGGATGCATTGAAAAAAGTAATGAAAAAAACCTTGTTTGGCCGTTTGGCCAAACTTCAAGGGAGGATTCGTAAGTACCTGAAAAAATCGCGAGATACCAAACGCTTCATCTTAACGATGGTCGCCGTTTGGACCGTCATCCCCGCTCTGTCTGTTAACGCGGCCGGCAGTAATGTCGTCCCGGCTGAAGTCGTCGTTACTAATGTGACGATCGACCAGAACCTACAGATCGAGAAACCGAAATATACTGTCGAAGTTCGCCAATCGCCTCGCCAAGCGGCCAAACAGGCTGCGGCGGTCGAGGCTAATCGTGCCGCAACCCAGGCAGTGACAGTCAGCATTGCTTCTACTGAAACGACTGACCCCGGTATGGATGTCAAGCGTCAGTGGACTCAAAATGCCGCTAGTACCTGGAACATCGACTGGAAGCTCTTAGAAGCTGTCTGGCAGATCGAAACGGGCAAGACTTGGTATACAAGTCGTGGTTCGTCTGCCGGTGCTCAAGGACCGCTCCAGTTTATGCCGGGTACTTGGCGTGGTTACGCCCAAGACGGTAACGGTGACGGCGTTAAGAATATTAACGACGCCCGCGATAGTCTGTTTGCCGCCGCGAAACTATTAGCGGTTAACGGCGCCAATAAGGGAAATGTTGACGGAGCTTTGTTCCGCTACAACCACTCCCTGGCCTATGTCGCTAAGGTCAAACGGATTATGGCGTCAATTGGTGGCTAAAATCGTGATGTCACGACGTTCGCCCCTCGCTTAAAAGCTCGAGATAAAACGGCAAGAAGTCCCGCAGAAATGCGGGGCTTTTTGTTGGGATCAGATATCGAATTGCTTTTTACTACAATGTTTAACATATTTCACAAATACTAAGGCCACAAAAACCCTCATCCAACGTATTGACTTTTTTAGAAATAAATTCTACAATACACCTGACGCGTTGGCTGATCATATGCCATTAGCGATGCGAGGATTAAAAACATGTTTCTACGCGATCTTCCTCGGGGAACAACGATCTCCCCTACCTTCTTTTCAGAAACCTTTCTGAAAGACAGCTCTTTAGAGTTGCAAAATTCTAACTCGACAGAACAAAAAGTGTGGTGTCTTCTTGAGCAAGGCTTCTACTACGAACTATGCAAACGAGAGTTGGATCCGGACAAACGCATGGGCGCCGCCGAGCGAAGTTTTCGCAAAGCCTTATCCCTGGCCGAAACAACGGGCGATCTGGTATTGATCGGTACAGCGTGCCAGTATTTGGCCAGTACCCTGCTCGATTACTCAATTATGTTAAATGTTCGCCAAAGCACAACCTTCAACCAACGGAACCGAGAAAAGTTAAAGCGGCGGATAGAGAGCTCCGACAATGAGGCCATAGTTAACTTCGAAAGGGCACTCAAGGCATTCGGTTCCATTGACGACCTTGAGGGGGAGATGTCGATTTGCTGTAACTTGGCCGGTAACTATATCCGTTACAGATTGGCGGTGTTGGCCTTGTCGGATCAATATGACCTACAACTGACACTGTCGTTGGGTCTGATGGAAGCGGAGAAATCTATCCTCCAGCAACTGCGTGTAGGTATGGAAAAGCTCAAGCTTGACCAGCCTCCTCGGCCCATTCTTAACAGGGTAGGAAGGCAGGTCGAGGCCTTGGTAAAACTAAGCGAATTCGGTGAGGCCTACGATCGGCTACACCTCATTTGAATCCTTCTTTTTTCCTGAGCCCTGCCCCTGTTTCAAAGCAGTGGGGTGGGCTCAGGTTTTTTTATGCTTCACGAGATAAAGGACTCTATCTTTAGGTTTGACCATCGATCACCCGGGTGCTTCTTGCACCCTACTTCCCCGCTAGTTGAAACCAGATAACTTTAACTATCGTGTCCGGCCCGACCGATCGCTTATAGTAGTCAGAAAAAGTTTCATACATTTCTTCGTCGCTGGCGTATTTCTCATGTCCCTCAATCTCCTCTTGTTTAAGTTTTCCCATGGCTCGCTCAATAACTTTCGTCACGCTAGCACGTGCAAAAACCTCATTAGTCTCGGCACTTACAAAGTTTATTTCATCACCCTCTTGGATATTCTTATCGTCAAACAAACGCCACGTAGAATACTTCTCACCCGACAAAACCAACGGCACTAGATTTTCTGCAAACTTCAAAGTTTTCATTACCCTATATTAACCAAAAAGTGACGAGCCATGGTACCCCAGCGAGTTAGTTTTTACCTTGGTCGCGCCAGCGTAGCGTGCGGGGGTAGGGAGCGCGAGGGGCTAGGGGACCGCCTCGCAATTAGGCCCCCTGGTCCTCGCAGAAGCCAGGCGGCTGCAAGCCGCAAGATTCTTAGGCGCTTGGCGCCGTAATTGTCCCGTCTTGCGGCAGAACTTCAACCCAAATCTTCCCGCGGTTGAGGGGGATTTCAACTCCTTGAGAGTCGTAAAATCGGGTTCGTTCTAAACGGGAGGATTTCTTCCAGGTGCCATCAGTCTGGGTGCCATCCTGGAAAATACTGGCTACGCCCGAGCCGATCGTCGTCATTGACCATTCCGACTCTTTGCCGGTGCCGGCGTACGGCGCATTAGCAGAGTGACTGACAGTCATCGCAACGATCGTTTTAGCGGTAATCTGTTCACCGGAGACCCGGTCTTTATGGGCGGTACCATTCATAACTCGAGAGTAGGCATTCGTTACAGGATCGTGGGTCCAAACAGATTGGAATTGACTGGTAGAAAAGTTGAGGGTTATCTTAGAAATCGTGCCAAGGGTTGTAGCGGGATCCTTAAATTTCCAACTGGGAGTGGCGTAGGTAGCCGGCCACTTTTTATTACTGACTCCTAAATTGTAAATTTTGGAGACATCAACAAACAGCGTGTGCTCGCTAGCGATACCGTTTTGAGGAATTCGAACATAGGCATCGTTGGAGTGAGGATAATCTTTAATTCCGTAAGAACTAATCCGGGCTAGCGCCGTTGGCGAACCGCCGGCGTGGGCATAGAAGGCGTCGTATTCACTTAGCCAGTCAATAAAATAGGAGCGAGCGGAACGAACTGGCCCGGCTTTAGTTGGGTATGTTTGAGAAAAAATGCCCATAAATCGGGTTATACCGCCTTCGGTAACTGCTTCGTAAACAATATCAGCACCGGTCAGTCCGGCTTGCGGTCGGGCGTCAGGTGAATTCTCAATCATAACGGCGACTGGATGCCGATTGGCTATATCCGGCGCCACCAGCACCCCGTTGGTCAAGCTCGCAATTAGTGCTGTAGAGGTTTTTTTCTTGCTGACGACATCGGTAGTATTTTCACTAGGAGCCGGTTTGGTAATAAACCAGAAAACAGCGGCAATGCCGACAACGAAAATTATTGGCAAGACTACCAAAAAGAGCTTTCTGTGATTAATAAAAAACAGCTTAAATCGGCTTGTCTCCCCCTCCATTACTCCACGCTACCCAATATTTAGTCTCGTGCCAAGTCTCGGGCGATTTGCTCGGCGGTTTTTTTGTCTTCCTGGTCGAGCTGACCATCCAAAACCAATTGCAATAGATGCTCTTTGATTGGTTTAATCCATGGCCCGGCGCTGCGGTGGAAGATGGTCATCAGTTCCTCGCCGTCGAGTGGGCTATGGATTTTGGCGATTTCGGCTTGTGCCTCGAGTTCGACGATTCGCTCCTTCAATTCAGCTCGCATTTTCTGGTACTTAGCTAGTTTATTCTGATTATTACCGGTTGAATCGGCTTCGGCGAATGTAAAGAGATCCCCCAGCGCACTATCGGCATCTCGAACAAATCGGCGAACCGCTCCATCAGTCCAGACACCGTCGTTGTTGGGGATACGCTGGTGAAGATAGCAAAGGCTTGAAACATATTGGATAAACTCATTACCGTATTTTAGGCGTCGAAGAATACCTTTTGCCAAACTTGCGCCAACCACCTCGTGGCCTAAAAAGTGATACTCACCGCCGATCTTCTGACGAGTTAGGGGCTTGGCGATATCGTGAAGTAGCGCACACCAGCGTAACTCCAATTTGGCCGGTGTTTGATCGAGCACTTGCAAAATATGCCTATATATATCTTTATGTTCAGTCGGGTCGAACTCCAGATCGATACAAGGAATTAGTTCGGGCAAAATATAGTTGATTAGGCCGCTCTCGACGAGCAGGTCTATCCCCCGACTAGGTTTTGCTGAAAGTAAAATCTTGTCCATTTCTTGAGCGACCCGTTCGGCTGATAGAATAGCAAAACGCTCTCGTTCTAATTTAATGGCCTCAAAAGTTTTTGGTTCAATTTCGAAATCCAAGATGACGGCAAAACGAATCGCTCGCAACATTCGGAGCGGATCTTCTCTAAAACGACTTTCCGGATCGCCGACCGCTCGAATCACTTTTTGCTCTAGGTCGGCTTGGCCTTGATGGGGGTCGAGTAACCGTGGCTGGAGTAAATCAAAAGCGATGGCGTTAATTGTAAAGTCGCGGCGAGACAAATCTTCTTCAATTGATCGACCGAACTCCACCGTCGGCTGGCGACTATGCTCTTCATAACTTTCGCCGCGGAAGGTCGTGACTTCAACTTGATGTCCGTCCAATTCGGCGGTGACGGTGCCGAAGCGTTTGCCGATTAAGCCAATATTCTTGGTTTTTTGCCGCAAAATCTTTTCCACTTCCGACGGCTTGGCGTCGGTGGCTAGGTCCCATTCGATAATTTTTCGACCCACCAGTTCATCGCGGACCGCTCCCCCGACCATAAATAGTTGATACCCAGATTCAGAAAAAGCTTTGGCCAGTGATTCCAGCCAAGCTGGCACGGTGGCGAGCATTTTTTTGTTAACGAGTTAGGCCGATGCCAAAAAAGACCGAACCCAGAATCATAAACACCACCATTAGCCAAATTATCAGCTTAACCATGATGTTTTGATTGTAACCGATTCGGTCGATTCCTGGTAGCTGGTCAGTATCACCATTAGCGCCATATTGACCCCCAATACTAGCAGTACCCCGGACAGATTAAGCTGCCACAGGAATAAATAAATCATCCCCAAGGCAACTAGCTGGAGAATAACCATCCACCAACCACCCAGTAAACCATAATTATCAAGCAGACGAGCCGACCGACTAATTAGTAGCGCATCAATTCCGCCAGTCAAAAAAATACCAGTCAACCAAACAGTGTCAACAACGTTTAATTGTAGTAGACCAAAGAGTAAGGCCCAGCTAATAACGGCCAATATCAAAGTACCGGCGATACTTACGGCAAAATCAATCGCTCCGACTGTCGTTGGTAGCCCGGGAAATCTTTCCAGCAAACTGCTCGATAATGCAGTTAGTCGGTGACTAATTATTATCGACAGAATCACCATGCCGCTGGTGAGAATTATTAACCAATTACCAATCGGAAACCAACCCATTCCATTAGCTACCAGAGTAAATATCAAGAAGGTTAGGGTGGCGATAAAGAATCGGTCGCGACCGATCCGCAGCACGCCCATTGTCACCAAATTACCCATGCCGGTGAAGCTGGGGAAAACTTGCCGACGACTAAAAACTGTCAAAAATTGGCGGGGTCGAATTGGCTGGTAATCTTTAGTTAGTTCAAATAGTGCGGTGATGGTGCCTAGAAGTCCTATGCCGATCAACATGGTGAGTAATTGGGAATATATCCCTGGCCCATTGATATTAGTAATAACCACCAAGGCAGGATTATAGGTCGAAACCCACCCGACCGATATCGCTAACAGAAAAATCGCCGCCCAATACGGCAGCCTCCGCCAAAGGAATAGAATCCACAATCCAAAGACGCTAGTATATAAGCCGATATTTACCAGTAATAAGATGGTTGTACTTATCGAGAGAATCGTCCAATGACTCCAGATCCGCCCAATTAAATAAACAAAACAAACTAGGAGCAGTACCAGCAGATAATCTGGTCCGGTTGTTTTATTTAGTAGCTGATTCAGGCGAATTTGCCAGAAGCGAACGGTGCCTTTAAGCATATCCAAAGATAGTTTTCATTACGCCATCTAGTGAGTGGGCTCGGCTTTTTGTCTGGTTGATTAATCGTTGAAGAGTACCAGCCAGTAGTATCTGTCCTTGGTCGAGGATAATTATCTCATCGGCCAGGCGTTCGGCTAGTTCTAAATTGTCGGTTATTAGTACTACCGAACTTCCCTCATTGGTTTGGTCGGTAATAAGTCGCTCCACCTGTTTCTGACCGACAAAGTCTAGGTATTGAGCTGGCTCGTCGAGAATTAAGACTTTTGGGCTATGAATTAAGGCGATGGCCAGAGCAATCTTTTGTCGCGTCGCTGGGTCAGTCGACTCAATTACCGAGTAGAGCGCTTGACCAATTTCGAGCGTGTTAGCTAATACGGCAATCCGTTGAGTGCGGGCCACTGGCGATAAGTGGTACAGCGACCCAATTAAATCGAGGAGTTCAAATCCAGTCAAAAACTCTTCAAGCTGAACCGGGTTAGCCAGGTAGCCGGTCTGAATTTGAGTTTTTTGTCTGTGGGTGTGACGGCGATAGTTGTTGGTAATAATTTCACCAGAAATAGCAGGGCATTTTCCGGCTAGAATCTCACCCAAGAGATGTTTACCAGAGTCACTCTTGCCCAAAATTGCCAGGACCTGCCCATTTTTTACTTCAAGGCTGATGCCACTCAAAACCTCTTTGATTGAACGGGCGCAAAGATCCTGGATTCTGAACATTCAGCCCTACCTAATCAAGTACTGCTTTGAATCGGCGTCAAGGTCGGTAAATTTATCCAAGTGTTCAATCAGCTTTGCCGAAGTACTTCGACCAAAAGACATGCCCTCTACCCGACAACCCTTGTTTTCCTTCAAGTAAGTGACTAGTGGCGTAAAGTCGCCATCCCCGGTCACTAATACCACGACATCGAGCCGGTCAGCAATTTTAATAGCGTCAACGGCAATTCCAACATCCCAATCCCCTTTTTTGGCGCCGCCGGCAAAAATCTGAATGTCTTTGGATTCCAGCTCTATTCCAAAATTGGCTAGGGCATCAAAAAAGCCCTGCTCTTTTGGCGCATCCGATTTAATAACATAGGCAATTATCCGGATCGGCTGACGCTTGTCGATCGCCTTCTCAACTATCTTGCCAAAATTAACATAGCTTTCGTACATTGCTCGAGCCGAATAATACAAATTCTGCACGTCAACAAAAACCCCTACCCTTTGATTATCGTAATTAATCATTTTATCTCGTTTTAAAGCTCCCTCTATTTATATGGTGAAATGCCACCCAAACAATCATTTACTTCCACTTAATATACAGTATTAAGTGCTTAGTTGGTTCCAAGTAGTATCAATATGTCGAATGTTCCCGAAATCTTGGTCTCTTTTAGGGTTACTTGCCTCTCCGGCATAGTCGAGCCAATTTTTTCTGCCTCCGCTTTTAAGCCAGTCCGATACCAAACATACGTCTTATCGTAATTAAATTGGGAATTATCGAGGTTCTCGGCCGAATAGCCCAAGGTTTTCAGTTTTTCCTGTAACGTCTTAACTTTATCTGCCCCAGCACCAGAGTCGTAGATTTGAACGGTTGGCGTCGAACTCTGTGGGGTTAGTAAGCTCTTATTCTCACCGCCGAGTTTGCTATCGATCTCGCTGGTGATCGATGGTGCTGGAGTCGCTGTTTTAGCAACGGATACTGGTTTAAAGTACTGCCAGAGCGCCCAAGTTCCCAGCGCCACGAGAATAATTATCAGTATCCACAACCAGGCTAATTTAGTAGTTGAATTGATCGGCTGGATTGGCTTAGCCACCGTTTTTGTCGGGGGAACGGTTGAAGCAGTTACCGACGGTCTTCGACGGCGTGAAAAATCTAAGTCCCTAGCCATATTGACATCATATCACAGCGTCGTTTTTTAGCTGCCAATTACTGACCTCGTAAAAAAGTCGTCCACTCGTATCCTAGAGCGAGCCTAAAGTTCCGGGATTGGTTGGAGGCCGTTATCTGATTTAGCAGCCTCTGGCTTTTTCGAAGCCGGTGGTTTTTCGGCTTGATTGCTGGAGACCTGACCAAAACGTAGCACCACTCGTTTTCTTGTTCGGTCTAGTTCTAGCCGGACACTCTCCCCCCTTTTGACTCCAAGCTCTGTCAACCATTTTTTCGGCAGAAGCAACGCTAGCGAGTAGCGGCCAAAGAGAAATAATTTTCGAACACTCTTTCTGGCCATGAATAACATATACTACAAATCGCTCAAAACTCAAATTTTTACCCGAACTTACGAATCACCCCCCTGACCTTGCCCTGAATTGTCACCTTCTTAACTCGAATAGGCTGATATTTTTTGTTAGCTGGCTGAAGACGAATATGGTCTTTCTCGCGATAAAAGCGCTTTAAGGTCACATTGTCTTTATCAATTAGAGCTACAACGATATCGCCATTTTTTGGATAGTTGCATGGTTCTATCACCACATAGTCGCCATCCAGAATGCCGTCGTCGATCATCGAATCCCCTTTCACCTTTAGGGCGAAGACATTTTTACTCATCATATCGCGAGGAATTTCTAGGGATTCGCTAGTTTTAATTGCCTCAATTGGTTTACCAGCTTGGATAGCACCGAAAAGCGGAATATTGAAGCCCATAAAAGCACTGGATTCATCAACTTCGATCGGCTTAAGGGAGCGATAACCAGTTTCGCCAGTAGCTAAGTAACCCTTAAGTTTCAAATTATCAACATGCTCGGCGACGGTGGCAACCGATGAAAACCCAAAATGGTCAGCAATCTCCCGATAACTTGGCGCATAGCCGTTAACTTCTAGGTACTTATCGATAAAATCTAAAATTTGTTTCTGTTTAGGTGTTAACATTTTCTCCTTTCGTCAAAGATTCATTCTTTTCGGTACGCAGTTCCGCTTTCCAGCGAAGCGGACTGCTCGGGTCTCGCCGCCGTCACTTCTCGTTTCACTCGAAGACCAAGCTGACGGCTGGCTCCGACACGCCCGAAAAGCTCGAATCTTTGCCTCAAGGCAGCCTCTGCGGGGAGATTGGCGAGACGCCCGCGCGAGCACAATTCTTAAACAATGAGCGATATTTTAAGATGCAGTGGGGACGGCTGGCTCCGACACGCCCGAAAAGCTCGAATCTTTGCCTCAAGGCAGCCTC
>CAYHNZ010000002.1:63339-65541 GCA_964358205.1 uncultured Candidatus Saccharibacteria bacterium
TGCGGGGGGATTGGCGAGACTTAACTCGTCTCATCTACCGTAGCGAACAAATACCGAACGTGTCAAGAGCTTGCCCCAAATCTTATTAGCCGACCCCCCGTACTAATAAATATTTTGTTGAAGTTTTACGATCAATTACCGTGCTGCCAAGTTGTCGGGGTACGATTAAGTAAAACAAAAAGACGCGCCCAATAACTTGGGCGCGCGGGTGGTCGGTCAGGGCTTAAGTGGAGATGGTGTTGAGAGCCTGATAAATCTCGCCCGTCGGTGTGCGATTGAGAGAGACCCCTCGAAGATGCCATTTTCGTCTCTCGTCAAGCAGATCGGTGAATGTGGACCAATGAGCACTGCCTGTGTGCAGATCGCAATTATGATCAACGTGGATTATCTCATTAGGTTGAGTACTGACAGTGACGATAAACCAGTCGGTGGAGACATAGCGTTTACCGCTTCCGCTCGGTCTGTTATCGTTTCCCAATAGCGGTCCTTCACGTTGAGTTCTAACCAAGGGATGGAGATCGCATTCGCGGATATACAGTTTGTTATCCAGATGGGTACAGAGACTCTCTTCTGGAGTCTGTCTGCTGATGATTGGCCCACCAACAAAATGCATCAACCCTGCCAACTGGTTCTTGGCGTCGTCTCGCATTCGGGCGACTAAGACTTTCTTGGTCGGCAAACTGACAATCACGGCCACTACTAGTTGTTCGAATTTAGCTTCAAAAAGATATTTGTTCATAAAAGGTACAGCTCCACAATGTGGTAGAAACATTGTACCCTAAAACAGCCTAGAAATTAAGCCCTAGATGCGTTTGGTAAAGGGGTTAACGTGGGTAATCTCTGGCAGGAACTTCCGTTTATCACGGCCATCTGGCAAGTTAAAAATACGGGATTTGATTTTGTGCAAGACACCTCGGTGAACGGTCCACTCACCGTAACGATTATTGAGTCGGTCAACGGCGTTGATTAATTGCTCATTAGTTCGAGAGTTGGCAAAGAGCGGCGCTGTTGTGTCTTGGGCTTCAACTAAATCACTAACAGAAATAGCGATTAGACGGACGGCCCCGAAGCTCTCTAGGGAATTCAATTGCCGAACTCCAGCCTGGTAGATTTGATAGCCGTCAAGCAGGTACTCCTTTTGGCTGTGTCGGGCTCCCCAACCGGTGTTGTCGCCAAAACGAAGGTAGATCGAGATTGTTTTGCCGGTCAGATGATGATGACGCAACCGTCTTCCAACTCGCTCGCTCAACAGTAGTAAGACGCTCTTGACGTCGCTAAGGCTAGCGATGTCTCTGGGTAGAGTGTAGGAGTGCCCGATCGATTTCTCTTCGGGTAGATTGCGCCAAGAATGAAGAATGTCGTCGTCGATGCCGTTACCGATTCGATAGAGCCACTCGCCGGTATGACGACCAAAAACAGTTACCAGCATATCTTCGGGCATTCGGCCTAAATCGGCGATAGTGGTGATGCCCATCCTATTTAGACGAGGTCGGAGCGCCCAGCCGATACCGCATAGCTCTTCAATCGGCGTAATTGCGGCAATCTTGGGGAAATCTTCAGGGGTGATAACGGTTAGGCCGTTCGGTTTTTGCATCTCCCCGGCTAGCTTGGCCAACACTCGGCCGTAAGAAATGCCGATTGAACAGCTGACCCACTCGCCAATTTCAGTTCGTATCAATCGCTTGATTTGCAAAGCGGTAATAACAGCGTCTAGGTAGGCGCAATTTTCAGGATTGCTAAAATCCCAAATCCCAAACCCCAAATCCCAATGTTTAGAGATTTGATTTTTAAGATTTTCGATTTGTTTGGGATCTAGAGCTTGGAGCTTGGAGTTTGCTCGAGCTGGAAGCTCGAGAAATGCCTCGTCGATGGAAAAGATATCAACTTTCGGAGCGAATTTTTCTAGTAGGTCAAAAATACGCTTACTGGTGTAGCTATAGCGGTCGTAAGTGGCGGGGATAACGATTAATTGTGGGCAGAGCCGGAGCGCTTCCCAGACCCCCATACCCGATTTGACACCAAACTCTTTAGCCTCAATCGAGGCGGCGCAGACGACCGTCCGTTCGCCCGCCCGCCATGCAAGCCCCGGCGTTGCGGGCAGGCCATCGCCTTTGCCAGCGACACCGATCGGCTTGCCACGTAGATTGGGATGAGCTTGCTGTTCAAGCGTCGCAAAATACGAGTTCATGTCGACATGAAGGA
>CAYHNZ010000003.1:0-19618 GCA_964358205.1 uncultured Candidatus Saccharibacteria bacterium
ACGACCGCGGTGGTTACCAAGCAGCTGCGTAAGAACTCTTCTTAAAGTTGAGTTTTAAAGCGAAACCGGACTCCGTAAGGGGTCCGGTTTTGTGTTGGGTTCATATTTTTGGCATACTGAATCGATGAAAAACAGAGTCGTCCATTTTGAGATCGGGGCGGAAGATCCGGCCAAGCTGTCCGAGTTCTATAAAAAAGCCTTTGGTTGGGAAATCAACCAATGGGCCGATAGTGGCTACTTCATGGTCGGAAAAGAAAAAGACCGAGCCGTTGGAGCGATTTTCGGCGGGATTATGAAACGTTACGAGAACGAGAAGACTATTAACACGATTGAGGTTGAAGATATCGACAAAGCGATTAGTGATGTCGAATCGGCTGGCGGTAAAATCGTCAAGCCAAAAGTTTCGATGCCGCTTGGAGAAGACCAAATAATGTGGTGGTGCTACGCCGAAGACCCTCAAGGCAACATCTTTGGTTTGAACCAGATGATGTCTAGTCCGAAGAATTAGGGTTTATTCTCCATGGTCAGCTTAACTTTACAGGATGAAGACGGTACCAGCGGTTGGTGCTTCGCACTATTGAATAGTAAGCTGGCTGAGATATTTTTCCATAAAAATAAAGATGGCCAAGCCACTATCTACGCTCATTGCTATGTCAAGAAGGAAGAGTACACAACCAAAAAAGAGCGAGCATGGATTGAAAAGGATATAAGCCGCTTCCGAGTAACATACCATCGAGGGAATTATAAGATTGCGACTAATGTGCCGGATGCTCAGAGAAGGCCGAAGTAGCGACTAAGATGAGGAGGGAATATCGCTGTTCCTGGCCGGGGAGCGATCCGCTCATGGTCAAGTACCACGACGAGGAGTGGGGCGTGCCATGCCACGACGACCAAAAATTGTTTGAATATATTGTGCTCGATACCTTCCAAGCCGGGCTTTCTTGGGCGATCGTGCTGAAAAAACGCGAGAATTTCCGCAGGGCTTTCGATAACTTCGACCCAGATAAAATTGCCTCGTATGGGTTTAAACCCATACGGGAACTGGAAAATGATGCTGGGATAATTCGCAATAAGCTGAAGATTGCGGCGACGGTAACGAATGCCCAAGCGTTTTTGGCGATTCAGAAAGGGTTCGGTAGTTTCGATAAGTACATTTGGAGTTTCGTAGGTGGAAAGCCAATCGTTAATCATCACCAAAAAGATTCCGACATCGGCGCCACCTCCTCCGAGTCTGATGCCATGAGCCTAGATCTTAAAAAACGCGGTTTTAAGTTCGTCGGCTCAACAATCTGTTACGCCTTTATGCAGGGCGCTGGACTGGTCAACGACCACGTGGTCAGTTGTTTTCGCTATAATGAGCAACGACATGAAAGTAATTCTTGACGCAACAGTTTCGCCAAATGGTTATATTTCAAGAGAGAATTTTGAGGAAGATTTTTTGCCCGACTCCGGCTGGGATGCCTTCAAGGAGAGCGTTGCGAAGTCAGGAAACTTTATTATTGGACGACATACCTACGAGATAATTGAGCCCGAGCTCTTCGATTCTATTGAAGCCACAAGGATTATTGTCAGCTCCCAAGACCTAGACGTCCGGCCGACGTTTACTCTGGCAGAATCGCCTGAAGCGGCACTGAAGCTACTTGAGAATAAAGGATTCCAAGAAGCCCTTGTTGGTGGCGGATCCGGGCTCAACAGCAGTTTCATGCGCGCTGGCCTAGTGGACGAGATTATCCTTTACGTTGTTCCCTACATTATCGGGAAGGGAACGCCCGTTTTTGCCGGCGAGTTTGAGGCCGAGCTGGAGTTTATTTCTAATAAACCATTCGCGGAAGGTTTCATTAGTAGATATCGGGTAAAAGCTAAGTAAGTCTTCGGGATTCTGATGAGTAAATCCAAAAACCAACAGGAAATCATTAACAAAACTGCCGAATTTATTCGCCAGAAGTTCGACGGCGAGGCGACAGGACACGACTGGTACCATATCGAGCGAGTCTGGAAAATGGCGCAAAAAATTGGGGTTGCCGAAGGCGCCGATCCGTTCGTAGTCGAGCTTGGCGCTCTCTTGCACGATATCGCCGACTGGAAATCGCATGATGATGCAGCCGGAGCAAAAGCAGCAAGAGCCTGGCTAGAGCAACTCGAAATCGACCGAACTATCATCAATCATGTTTGCGATATTGTCGACAATATTTCCTTCAAGGGTCTGGGCCAGAAGAACGGGATTGTTACGCTCGAGGGCAAGGTAGTCCAAGACGCCGACCGACTTGATGCAATAGGGGCAATCGCAATTGCACGAGTATTCGCTTATGGAGGCGCTAAGAGCCGGCTAATCTATAACCCACAGATTGAACTGCGCACCACTCTGACAGACGAAGAATACAAAGCCACTAATAATCACTCTGATCGGTCAGGAATTCATCATTTTTACGACAAGCTACTTCATCTTAAAGACAGGCTAAATACGGCTACTGCTCGCAATCTAGCCGAACGCCGGCATAAATTTATGGAAACATACCTAAAAGAATTCTTTCGCGAGTGGGAAGCATGAAGATAGGCGTAGCTGGTAGTATGCAGTTTACTGACAGGATGTTCGAAGTCTGCAGGGGGCTGGGCTGGTCAACGACCATCTGGTAAGCTGTTTTCGCTACGAGCAAATAAAAAAAGCCCCGAAGGGCTAGGATTAATGAGTGAAGCGTCGAAAGAGCTCAGCAATGGGATTATGATCGGTGGGGTTTCGATCAACTTGCTGAAACCTCACGGTGCGATCACCAAGGGTGTGGCTGCAGGAAGCGACCCACCTGTGGATGAGTACCGAGTTCTCTGTCCAAACCGTCATATCGACCGTCTTGCCAAACTCCTCGTCGTACAAAAAGTACTTCTTCGCCGTTTCTCCTGCTAGTGGCCGGTTCAGAGCTTCCGGAAGAAAACTGCGAGTAACGTCTTCAATGTTCTTGACGTTTTTCCTAGTTGAACCGGCTGTGTACCACTTGTCGGTCAAGAAAGGGTGTCGGTGGATGGTGATCGCCACAACCTTCTCGCCGTCTCTAAGAAATCCAGCGATAACGTCCCAAACGGTGTGAATACTGCCATTTTCCATAATTAACCTATTAAGTTGCTGTCGATCATTGTAACAGTTAAAATGAGTTCAACAATGCCCAACCAACTCCACCATATCAACTCCACCTCACTTAAATTCAAACCGAAAGAATGAACCAGGAAATTCCGACAGCAAGAGTGGGCGTAGGTGCTATGGTATTCAAAGACGGTAAAGTCCTGCTCGGTAAGAGAAAGGGTTCCCACGGCGCCGGTGAGTACGCCTGGCCTGGCGGTCATTTAGAATTTGGCGAAAAGCTTGAGGAGTGCGTTGTTCGCGAAGTAAAAGAAGAAACTGGGATGAACGTTAGGGCGGTGCGGCCTCTAGCAATTAGTAATGTCATCAAGTACGGCAAACATTACTTAGACATTCAATTTTTAGTCGAGTATATTTCTGGCCACCCGGAAGTTCTTGAGCCAGATAGGGTAGAGTCTTGGAATTGGTACGACATTGATGAGTTGCCAGAGCCGATGTTTGAGATGTCTAAAAGAGGGCTAGCTGGATTCAAGAATGATCTCGGCATCAGTTACTTCTCGGAGTAACCCGACCATTTACTGACCGAGAATGTCTTGGTATTGCTTAACAGCATCCTGAAGCTGTTGGGTAAGGTTGGTCGATGGCGACTGTCCGGTTAGGCTGTGAACCGATTTGAGAATCATCGGGCTGATCAGCCAGAGCGCGACCACGGCTAATATAATAGAAGCGATCGTCAGGTATAGTGCCTCCCGGTCCCATTTCTTTTGGTTGTGGTAAAACTCGCCGAACCCGGACCAAGTTCGTCTCTGGTAGGCTCGTCGACGAGCCCAGAATGGGAAGATTAAGAGTAGCGGCGTCAGGACGATACTGACCGAGCAGATCAAACTCCCCCAGGCGAGCAACTGATCCCCCATCGCAAAATAATAGACAAATTGCAGGACTAACGCTGATAACGAGTATCGATTAACAAAATCTTGCTGCTGTTCGGCGGTTAACCCCGGATCGGGATAAGCGTTGTCTTCGAGAATTTTCTTAAAATCCACTGGTGCGGCGGGTGTTTGAGGGACAGAAATATTATTCCATGACTTACGCACCGCAAGGAGTAAGTCGTGGAAACACGACGCTACACTAAACCTGTTCCGGTAAATATAATGCGTAAGTCGTGTATCCATTAGACTTGAATGTAGTGTATTTGGCTAGCTGACGCGAGGCAGGGCTAAGATTAAGCGCCCAGCTCGCCCTGCAATTTGCAGTGGCGGGCGGGCGCAATTGGTCAGTTCTGGTCCCGATCGACAACGTCAACCGGAAAAAGAACAGAATGTTGAGAGTTCGGACCGCGTTTATTGAGAACGCCGTCCACCTCGCGCTTCAATTCACCGTCAGTCAGGTCGACTGGCTCGGTACCATTGTCATGGCGGATCTGCTGAAGTCCACTTCCCTTGGCTGTTTGTGAAGACAGAAGTTCGTTGACCTGCGCCGCCGTGTCATACTCTTGCTTTTCGGCTTTCCGACTCTGACGACGAAGACCGCCGGCAAGCACCCAGTAGACAGCCACGAATGTTGCGACAACGAGCCCAAAGGCAATCATCGCGTCACCATATCTTTCCCAAAATCCCATATCGTTACCTCGAGAAGTTTTTGTCCCAAATGAAATGTACGTGGGGAATGATGTAGAAAAATTGTACCTCAAATTAACGGCGATGTTATCAGAACTATCTAGGCGTCAATAGCTTGCGCAAGCAAAATCTTTTTTTCCACCGAGGCAATCAATTTGCGCGTCGAGATGGCGACATCGGGGGCGACGGAAACAGAAGTTATGCCGGCCTTGACCAGGGCTTCGGTTACTTCTGGATAAACACTCGGTGCTTGGCCGCAGATCGAGGCACTGACACCGGCCTTGCGGCAAGTTTTGATAACGTGAATCATCGCTCCCATCACCGCCGGGTATCTTTCGTCAAACTCGGTTGCTAATTTGGATGAGTCACGATCAATGCCCAAAATCAGTTGGGTTAAGTCGTTCGAGCCGATTGAGATGCCATCGATGCCTTCATCGATATATTTTTGGATCTCGAAAATTGTTGACGGCACTTCAACCATAATCCACAACTTGAAGTCGGCACCCTGTTTAAGACCGTTCTGGTGCATCAGGTCGCGCACACGGGTAAACTCATCAACTCTACGGACAAACGGGATCATCACGTGAAGGTTTTTTAGATCCATGCCATCTCGAACAGCTTTAACGGCTTCGATTTCAAGAGCAAATTCTTCCGGATCGAGGATATAGCGTGAGGCGCCGCGGTAGCCAATCATCGGGTTGTTCTCCTGTTCCTCGTACTTCTCGCCGCCTTTCAACGATTTGTACTCGTTACTTTTGAAGTCGGTAAAACGGTAGACAACGGGGCGAGGGTTAAAGGCCTGGGCAATTGTCCCTATACCTTCTGAAAGTTTCTGAACGTATTCTTTAGAACGGCCCGAAGCCATCATGGCGTGCGGATGTTCGCCGATATTAGCAATAATAAACTCCGCTCGTAGTAAGCCGACACCATCAACCGGTAACTGGGCGTACTCGTCGGCTTTGGTCGGCTCGGCCAGATTTAAGTAAACCTTGGTTGCAGTGATGGGGACGGCTTCGCGGGCGGCTAGGTACTTGGTACTAGCAACTAGTTCCGAGTTCCCAGTCGCTAGTTCCTGTCTCCCGACCTTGCCCTTATAGACTTTGCCTGAAGCGCCATCGACGGTCACGACTTGGCCGGTTTTGAGAGCGTTAGTGGCGTTACCCGTACCAACAACGCAAGGTATACCCAGCTCTCGGCTTACAATCGATGCGTGGGAGTTAGCGACAACAACCGGCGTGTAATTTTCAGTGAAGACAACATAGTTGTGGTTATCGGCAACGGTGAGATTGTAGACACCTGTCATTCGACCCTCACCAAGATAGCTACCTCGCAACATCCGTAAGTCTGATTTAATTATTTTCTCAAGTTCGGCTCGCTCTGTTTCGTCTGCAAGCTGCATGATGTCGCGACTGATTTTGTCGGCGTCAATATATAAATTACCATCCACATACGGGCGGATTCGACCCTTGTAGTTGACCCGGTCAATAATGTCACCCAGAAGTTGTTGGGCAGCGAATAGCCGACTGCCCATTCTCGATCTGGTCGAGTGACTAGACAGCCGAGCGCAGTCGCGGAGAAGACAATCAGTCCCCTCGCTCAGCTGAATATTTTTTGCTTCTCGATTAGGTGTAACTTGCGGTAAAACCCCTAGCCGCAAGCAGCCAGTAATGAACGGTTCGTAAATATGCGGTTCCGCCGAATAGAGATGAAGCCGTCCGGATTTGGTTGCCCGGGCGCCGTCACCATCAAGCGCCCCGCCGATAAAGGATTGAGCGAAAGCCGGCTCATGTTCCAAAACTGAAACGCCTAGCTGCTGTTCTTGCTCGGCAATCTGGTACGCCCGCTGCTTACTGTAACAGCGATAGGCCATCGCCTCGCCACTGACTAATCGGCCGCGTAGATAGCCGTTAGAAGCTTTTTTGAGCGATGGACGCATTTCATAGTCGTAAACTTCTTTAAATAGTTGTCGGACTTTCTTAATAAACGGTCTTTTGGCAGCTGTGTCTTTTTGAATAAACTGAACTTCGCCGTGGGTGGCCGTACGGTAGATCGAGCCATCCGTACCGAGTGCCCCTAGCAAATAGGCGAGTGAACGATTAGCTCTCCTTGATTTTATGCCTGGTAGGTTGGTGATTGATAGAAAACCCGCTTCGCGGTTCAATAAGTCTCCGACTTTTTCTTCGACAAGCTGTCGCTTTTCCAGCGTTAGGAACCGGTGATTGGCTGTTACCTCTAATCTACTCTCCGCCGAGATCCCCCTTTGAGACACCGCCATTTGAATTGTTTTCGCCCGCCGCTTTAAAACGGCCAGAATCGGCTTCCATTCAAGTTTCAGGGATTCCTTATTCAACGAAGGGACGAGCAACTCACCGTCGTAGTGCTCGACCTCATCGATTCTCATAAATCCTTGGCTGGTTAGAATCTTTGTTTGACCAGCAAAACAAGTCCTCCCCCCCGTATCAGTAACAATCGCGCAAGCCCGACGCATCGCCGGAACATAATCGGGGCTAGTCATTTCGGTCACCAAGACATCCCCCTCTAAAACCTGATCGATCTGACTCGGTTTATGAATAACCTTTACTGGTCCACTAGCTCGTCCAACCGAGGCAGCCGCACCAGTAACGAGAACAACGTTCTCGTCGGCAGACTGGCCACTGGCTTCTGGCTTCTGGCTTTCATTTTCCGGTTGGCTAGGAGCTAGACTGCTAGTGGCTAGTTGCTGACCACTCTCTTTGAGAGTGGTTATTGGGCGACTCTGTACCATATAAAAACTACCGCCCTCAAAAGCCCATTCCATATCTTGCGGTGCACCGTAGTGAGTTTCAACTTTATGCCCGAGCGTCGCCAGCTTGACGATTTGTTCATCGGTCAGCTTTTGGCCTTCGAGCTTATCTTTGGGTGTCGGAATGTGAACATCTTTGCCGTCACGGTTGCGGACAATCTGCCAAGCTTGTTTACTGACTTCTTTAGAGACAACCGTCATCGTCTTTTTGTCGATAACATAGTGGTCGGGCGTCACCGAACCAGAGACGATCGCCTCGCCCAAGCCCAGGCCAGCATCAATAACGATTTTACTGGTGTCGCTAGCAACTGGATCGGCGGTAAACATAATGCCAGACACCTCGCTTTGAACCATCTTCTGAACCGGCACGGCAATACCAACTTTCAGATGATCGAATTTGTTAATCGTCCGATAGTAAATCGCCCGCGCTCCAAACAGCGACGCCCAGCACTGTCGGACCGCTTTAATAACTCTGTCCGCACCTTCGATATTGAGATATGTATCCTGTTGTCCCGCAAAACTAGCATCAGGCAAATCCTCGGCAGTTGCGGACGAGCGTACCGCCACCGGTCCTTTGCCCATATCGTCGTAAGCCTTTTCAATCTGTTTGGCTAGCTCGCCGGGCAGGGGATGGGATTGAATCGCCTTCTGCAAGGTACTAGCAATGACATTCAATTTTTTCGAGTCCTCGGGATCAAGATTGGTCAGTTCTTTCTTGACGATTCGGTCGAGCTTAGTCGCTCGCAAAAACTCGTAGTAAGCGTCAGCCGTAACGATAAAGCCCGGCGGCACTGGCAGGCCAGCTTTGGTCATCTCGCCTAAGTTTGCCCCCTTACCGCCAACCAGCGGGATGTCTTCTTTGCCGACTTCCGCGAACCAAACCAGTAATTTTGACTTCTTGCCCCCCAACATTAGAACTATCGTAACGCTTTTACAGATCCTTGAGTAGTCGGTTGAGAATATTGGATGAAAAGCCCCGCCGTGCCAATAACCCAATCGCTCGGCGTTTTTTAACCAGCGGGTCGAGCTTGGACCACTGTCTTTGGCGGGACTTCAGCAACGATTCGGCTATCGCCAGCTCCTCGTCTTTATCGATCACTTTGGTCGCCAGCTCGGCAATTTCTTTGGCTACACCGTGCTTGATCAATTCAAAATTAATCCGTCGCGGACCACGACGGCTAATCGATAGCTTGTCTCGAACATAATTCTCGGCAAACTTTTGGTCATCAATGAAACCAATTTTGACTAGCTTCGCCAGAACTTCAGCGACTTCTTCTGGCTGGTATTTCTTCTCCGCCAACTTCAATCGCAATTCTTTTTCGGTTCGGGCGCGGTAACCCAACAATTTCAGCGCATATTCCAGCGCCGAACTTCTCGGCATTTACCGCCGTTCGAGCGCAACGATGCGTTTTTCCAACTTGTTGACCGTTCGTTTGAGCGATTCAATTTTCTGGTAGGCGACACCAATATCCTCTGACGCCATTTTGAAAAGCTGATCCAAACGCTCTTTGACAAATTCTAAATCTTCCCGAATTGGATGCAGCTCTTGATGGAGTAAAATTTTGACATCAAGCATGGTTAATGACCGCTGGTCTTCAAGCTGATCGCGAAGTATTTGATTTAACTGTATGAGCTCTTCTTTATCAAACGCCATAGTTCAAATTTAGTTTTTGGCTTGAAAAATTACAATGTAATTATTGTATGGAAGCCACCAACAATACTATTCTTCCCGGATGGCGCCGATATCGCCTTTGGCGGCAAGGTCGCGAATTTTACGCTCGATCTCCTCGGCGGTCTTCGGATCGCCTTTGAGAAAAGCTTTGGCAGCCTCCCGCCCCTGCCCAAGCTTTTGCTCACCGTACTGAAACCAAGCGCCTGATCGGTCGATAATTAAACTCTTAACACCGAGATCTAACAGGTCACCTTCCTTAGATATACCCGAATCAAACATTAAGTCAAACTCGGCAATTCTGAAGGGTGGGGCGACCTTATTTTTGACAACTTTGACCCGACAACGGTTGCCAATCGGCACATCGCCGTCCTTAATTTGCTCGCTCCGGCGGATGTCCAAGCGGATCGAGCAGTAGAATTTCAGGGCGTTACCGCCGGGAGTGGTTTCAGGATTGCCGAACATCACCCCGATCTTCATCCGAATTTGGTTAATGAAAATCAAGACAGTTTTGGATTTAGAAACGGCGCCAGTCAGTTTGCGCAAGGCCTGACTCATTAGTCGGGCTTGGACGCCCATCATCGAATCACCCATCTCGCCCTCAATTTCGGCTCTCGGCACTAAGGCCGCTACCGAATCGACAACGATAACATCAACGGCGTTGGAACGAACCAAAGTTTCGACAATTTCCAGCGCTTGCTCGCCAGTATCCGGCTGGGAAATCAGTAAATGATCTAAATCAACGCCGAGTTTAGTGGCATAACTTGGGTCAAAAGCGTGTTCGGCATCAACCAGCGCTCCCAAGCCACCAAGTTTTTGAGCGGAGGCAATAGCCGACAACGCCAGCGAGGTTTTGCCGCTAGATTCGGGACCAAAAATTTCGATAATTCGGCCTCGAGGTAGACCGCCAACGCCCAGGGCTACATCGAGAGCCAACGAACCGCTGGAAATTGATTCGACGTTGAGATGGGTCTGCTGACCCATCATCATAATTGAGCCGGCACCAAATTGTTTTTCGATTTGCCCGAGCGCCGCTTTCAAGGCCTCGTCCCGACCAGAAGAAGCGCTTGGCGCTACTTTTTTCCCGGAATCTTCTTGATCATTTTTTATTTTTGCCATATAAATTCCTCTTCTCGCCTAATTTACAGTTTTCAATTTTCAGTTTTCATTGAATTTTCAATGAGATAATGATCAAGTTTGAAAATTAAAAATTGATACTTGATTGTAAATTGAAAATTGATAATTGAAAATTTTTAGTTTCTTCTATTCAGTTGTAGCAGGTGAGACAGCTTTGGCAAGGTTTTGATTATACAGCACCTTGATTGTCTTCAGGGAGATTTTTTCGGCCCGGTTCTTGGCCTGTAAAACAATCTCGTTAACACCTGGGTTGAGCTGAACCGACTGGGTAAAATGACCATCAGGAGTGACAAAGATTGGTTCAGAATTAACTGTCAGAACCGCGCCGTCGCTGGTTGTACCAGAGAGAATGATCTGATCTTTATCGCTAGTAAACTCACCTGGCACCGAAGTCACTTCCAACATTGGCGGTTCGGCAAATTGGCGCAATTTATTGGCGATATTAAAACCAATCGCGCCAAAGACAACCACTAGGCTGATTATTCCAATCAGTTTTGGGGTGATTAAGAATTGCCAATCGCCAGCTTTTTTGGGACTAAGACTGACCGAGGTGTCGTTCTGGTGCCAAATCCGTGATCGCTCCTCTTTGTAAGCGCTAATGATCTTGTTGGGGTTGAGCTTGAGATACTCGGCGTAACAACGGACATAGCCCAAATTGTAGGCTTCGGCGGGGAGACGATTATAATTGCCGGTTTCGAGCGCCTCGAGATACTTCTGCGGAATCTTAGTGTTGGCTTCAGCTTGCTCAAGGGTCAAATCAGCTTTAGAGCGAGCGGTTTTCAAAACACAACCAAGACTCCGGCGCTTGCCAAGTTGCTTCGTGACAAAGCCGTTCATGTAATATTTACCGTAAAGTCTTTTTCAACATTAATCAATATTAGAATGCTTTGCGGCCTGCGCCCGCCTGGCTTTTCTGCAAAGGACGGGGGCTTAGTTGCGAAGCAGCCCCCATCCTCTGCACTCCACCCCCGCACGCTTCCCGCAGGGGCAAAGTAAAAAGTAACTCGCTGGAGTACCATGGCTCGTTACTTTTTGTTTATTAATATCGGTAGGTGCAATCAAGATTTCTCAAGGATTATCCTCTTAGTAAATCCACCTCGTTCGGTGGCTTTTTTCGACCGCATCGCTTCGAGCTCATCTTTGCTTACACCTAACGATTCGGCGACGGCGTAGGTAATCTCCAGCAAATCAGCTAGCTCTTCAGGGTCTTTAGACTCCAAGAACTCCGCCATTTCCTCTTGTAGTTTCTCAATCGCTTTCTCTTTGTACTCTTCGTCGGTAGCGATATGCGTCACCGACTTCCCGCCTTTCGCTTCAATTATCTCCGGTATCCTGTCCCTAACCAATTTGTTGTATTCTTTCATTACTTGTTACTTGAAACTTACTTTAGACTTCAGCCTTGAGACTTTAGCCTTGCCCTTTATGGCCCCAAGTAGTCATCCGGACTTACCAGCACATCCCGCGGTTTGGCGCCGTCAGCCGGACCTATGACCCCTTCCGCTTCCAACATATCGAGCAGTCGAGCGGCTCGAGCGTAGCCAACTTTTAGGCGTCTCTGCATCAGACTAGCCGAGGCCTTACCGGCCTGGATAGCCAATTCGCGAGCTTCGTTGTACAAATCGTCTTCACTGCCGTCGTGGGATCCAGTGCCACTGTGCATTCCGTCTTTAAGTGATGGCCGATAGGTCGTGATCGACTCGTCGTAAACCGCCGGGGCTTGTCCTTTTAGAAAATCGGTGACAGTTTTAATCTCTTTGTCCTTCAAGAATACTCCCTGAATACGGCGTGGTTGCGGTCGATCGGAACTGATAAAAAGCATATCTCCTCGCCCCAGGAGTTTGTCAGCACCGGCTTGGTCTAAAATGGTTCGGGAGTCAGCGTTCGAAGCAACGGCAAAAGCGACACGAGAAGTAATATTGGCTTTGATAAGACCGGTGATAACATCAACCGACGGTCGCTGTGTCGCCACAATCAGGTGAATACCGACCGCCCGAGCCATTTGAGCCAAGCGAACGATCGAGGCCTCGACTTCGTTACTGGCTTGAGTCATTAGATCGGCCAATTCGTCAACCACAACCACGATATACGGCATTTTCTGCTCACCATCGGGAATGGCACTATTAAAGGCTTCGATATTACGGCGGTTATGCGAGGCCAGCGATTGGTATCTTCGTTCCATTTCCGCCACCGCCCAACGCAAGGCCGAAATGGTTTTGTCGGTTTCGGTGATGACCGAGGTCAGCAGATGCGGAATACCGTTGTACTCGGTGAATTCTACCCGTTTTGGGTCAATCAAAAGTAAGCGTAGATCTTGGGGGGTGTTGCGGTAGAGCAGGTTGATTAGAACCGAGTTCATACAAACGGACTTACCCGAACCGGTTGCTCCAGCAATCAGCAGATGGGGCATCTTCTTCAAGTCCGCCACGACCACATGACCAGCGACATCTCGACCGAGCGCCAAAGCCAAACTGGAATCGACTTCTTTGTAGCCGGGTGACTCCAACACTTCGCGTAAGCTCACCAGCGCCGCCACTTTATTCGGCACTTCGATACCCACCAACGACTTGCCCGGAATTGGGGCTTCAATACGAACCGGATGAGCGGCCAGAGCCAGGGCGATATCGCTATTACGAGCAATGATGTTAGTCAGCTTGACGCCTTCCGATGGCTTGAGGGTGTATTGGGTCAGCGTTGGGCCGATATTGACTTCGCTCATCGCCACCTCTACCCCAAAATCCTTGAGAGTTTTCTTGATTATCTCGACATTCTTGCCGATATCACCTGATTCGGCTTTAGTTGCCGCCGAGTATTCCAGTAAGTCTAATGACGGGAACTGCCAATCACCGTTGGCGGCCACCAGCGGTACTCCTGGCATATTTGGATCTGACTGCATTGTTTTAACCGGCACCCGAGCTTGATTAATTTTCACCCCGATTTGCTTGGCGCTACTCAAGTTGAGCTTTTCCCATATCTGGCGGAAAGAAATGCTGAAGGCCAACATAAGTGCAATTAGAATTGAGACCATCAAGGCGATAAAGCCGCCGACATTGCTTAAAATCGAACGATATACCCCCATCACTCCCTCGCCGATCGAGCCGCCACTAGCACCGAACATAGCGGGAATCAATAAAAATAGGAGGACAACGCCAACGATGCTGGTCGCCCGCAGAACATCGGACTTCATCATCATCAGCCGAATCCCGATATAGATTAAAACAAACGGGGCGATATATTTGAGGATGCCAAAAAGTCGATCCGACAGCCCTAGGAATGTTTCGCCAAAAGCCCCGGCTAAACGAAATAGGCCCAAACCAAACAGCGCTCCAAAAAGAATTAGTAAAATCGCCGCAATCTCTCGAGCAGTATCCGGCTCAACCGCCCAAACCAAGTTATCTTTGAGCGTTGGCACCCTTTTGCGTCGTCTACTACCATATCGTCGTCGTCGGCCAAAAAGTCCCATACTTATACTCTACGGAACTGGGTCACTTTTTGCCAGAGCGTGGTAAAAGGTCTGAAGTCTGAAGGCTAAAGTCTAAAGTCTAATTTAAGGTTCAAGTATTAAGTATCAACCACCCAGGACTTGCGACTTAATACTTAGTTTAGACTTTAGACTTGTTATCCAGGTTAGACCTGGATAACCACCGGTATCACCATTGGCCGTCTCTGCGTTTTTTCAAAGAGGAACTCGCCAATATCGTCGCGCATCGCTTTTTTGAAGAATTCCCAGTTGATCGTTCCTCGACCAGTATGGAGTTCGTGCAGTTTTTTGATTTGGGTGCGGGTGTTGGCAATGAGGTCTTCGGATTCCTTCATATAGACGAAGCCGCGCGAGATAATGTCAGGCGAAGTCATCAGCGTCCCTTTCTGGCCGTCGACGGTCATTATAATCAAGAAGATGCCGTCAGCCGCCATGGTTTGGCGATCGCGCAAGACCACTTCACCAACATCGCCGACGCCGAGTCCGTCGATCAAGACATAGCCGACCGGCGCTCGTTCTTTAGCAATCCGCCCGCCGTTAGCGTCAAATTCGACGATCTGGCCGTTTTCGACAACTAGACAGTTTTCTTCTTTCATTCCTAGACCCCGAGCCAGCTTGCAGTGCTCGACCAAATTGCGGTAATCGCCGTGAATCGGGATCAAGTATTTTGGCTGAAGCAGTGAAATCAGAAGTTTCATCTCTTCCCGATTGGCGTGGCCAGAGGTGTGAATGTCTAGTTCCTGATTGGTAATAACTTCCGCTCCGAGCCGGTAGAGATTATTGATTGTTGCGGCGACAGCAACTTCGTTTCCTGGGACATTTGACGAAGATAGAGCGACAGTGTCGCCCTTTTTAATATTAATATGACGATGCTCGCCGGTGGCCATTCGGACCAGCGCCGAAAACTCTTCGCCCTGACTACCAGTACACATAACCACCAGCTTATGGTCGGGAATATTGCCGACCGTTCGTAAATCAGTTAACACCCCTTGTGGAACTTTGAGGTAGCCGAGCTCCATAGCAATGTTGGTGTTTTTCTCCATTGACCGACCAGATAAGGCTAGTTTACGGCCAGTGCGGGCACAAGCAGTAACGACGTGTTGAATTCGGTCGATTCGACTAGCAAAACTAGAAACGATAATTCGTCCCGGAGCTTTAGCGAAGATATCTTCTAGGGCGGCACCAACGACTTGTTCGCTCATGGTAAATCCTGGTTTTAAAACGTTAGTCGAGTCGGACAGCAGACAGAGCACACCGCGTTTAGCCAGTTCGGCCAGTTTGGTGAAATCGGTTGGCTCGCCAAACGGTGGGGTGAAGTCGATCTTCCAGTCGGTGGCGTGATAGATCAGCCCAACCGGGGTGGTAATGGCCAAACCCAGAATATCCGGAATTGAATGAGTCATCCGGACCGGTTCGACGACAAAAGCACCGATTTGAATTCGTTCGTTCGGTTTAATAATCCGGAAATCCGCTCCTTCAATGCCGTGTTCTTCGAATTTGGATTTAATTAGCCCGGCCGTCAGCGGAGCGGTGTAAATTGGGACTCGAAACTTTGGGTAGATATAGGGCATGCCGCCGATATGGTCTTCGTGGCCATGGGTAATAATGAAGGCGCGGATCCGATCTTTGTTCTGTTCAAGATAAGTTGTATCGCAGATGACGTAATCGATTCCCGGCATGTCAGCATCAGGGAATTTGATGCCAGCGTCGATGATCAGAATGTCGTTGTTATACTCATAGACCAGCATATTTTTATCGCCGGTTTCGCCACTGCCGCCGAGCGGAATAATCCGCAGGGTATTGTTAGCCGCTCGAGCAATGACTTTGGCGGTTGGCGCCCCTTCAGCGGCGCCAGTGGGGCCAAATTTCAGACCAGCCTTATCGGGGCGGCGAAATGGCTTATTGCCGCCGCTGCGAAACGGCCGGTTGCGAGCACTCGGAACGCTGGACGCAGAACTTTGGGTTGGGCGATCAGCTGGTCGGCCACCGAGACTGGGCGAGCCCGGAATCGGGCGATGATTTCTCGATTTAAAGTTGGGGCGGTTAGGTCGATTCGACCTCGGGGAGCTGTTTGGCCCGGGAGCGGCAACTGGTAGGGATTTCGGGGCTAGTATTTGCCCAGCATCAGAGATATCGATGATGCCGTCACGCGGTTTGCTAGCATCAGGCTCTGTTGAGGGATTAGCAGTGCTATTAACAGCACCGGAATTTGAGTCTTCTATTATAGTGTCCGGCACGGAGTGCGGCCACTTAGAAGCTACTTTATCATTAGTAATTGAATCAGCTTCTATAGTAATTTCCTTTCTTAATATTTCTTCTAGATGGAGTACTTATGTCGGTTCGATCCGACTTAGTTTTATAAGCATAGAGGGCTTTTGATTAAATGTCAATTTACGCGGCTCTGCGAGCCGCTTTGCTCTAACGTGGGGACCAGGGACTTAAATTGCGAAGGCCGTCCCTAGGTCCCCACACCCCATACCCTGCCACGCTTCCCTACGGGGTTTGGTGAAAAACCGCTCGCTGACCAATACTCATTGGTTCATGGCTCGCGGTTTTTCGATTTATTCTTCGCGGGAATACCACGGGTAGCAACCCGTGGATGTCGCCAACGGACTCGCTTTTTCAAAGTGAGAGCAGTCGCCAAAGATGGCGCGGCACGCGAAGAAGAAGATACCACGGGCGGAAGCCCGGGGAGCTTTATGTGTATAAAGAACGGCCGCACGAGGTTTCGCGCGGCCAGTGGGCGGTTAGGTGGTTTAAGTTTAATCGGTCCGAAGGTCACTACCTATCCGAACCCATAGCACGTCCCAGATGATGAGGAAGATGGTGAGGAAGATCATCCTCACAATGAAGTCGTCTTCTTGCCCAAGAAGTTCGAGAATCTTCCCCAAACCGAAGATCGTAATTCCGAGAGACATGGGTCCGACAATGAAGAGCGGAATTCTCCGACCCTTTTCATCTAGGTACCCTGTCAAGAGTGACCCAAAGGTAATGAATAGAAAACCGAAGGCGGCAATTGTCAACCAGATTGCCTGAGGAAAGGTGATGTTCATGTTCTGTTTTCCCGCACCGAAATGCTTAGTGGCACCTTACCTTAAAAATGTAAGAAAGTCAAGAGGTTAGCGCTTAATTTTGTCCATATATTCGGGGATTTTGGCGAAGTCGTCGAGCAGGGTTTGGCGCATACCGCCGTTGTATAAAGCGGCGGCCGGATGGTAGAGAGGGAGATAGGCAGCGGGTACTAGGGACTGGGAGCTAGGTACTAGTTTTCCATCTAGTTCCAATTCCCTGGTTCCCGGTCCCTGCTTAACTAGTTCCGAGTTCCTAGCTCCTAGTTCCTGCTCTTTCCAGATCAGCTGGCCATGGACTTTAGAGATGGGACCAATGTCCGGTAAAAATGCTGTCATCGAGTGCCGGCCCAAGAAACAAACTAGCTTTGGCTTGATAATGGCGATCTGTTTTTTAAGAAATGGCAACTGCATGACAATTTCCTCGGGCAGAGGATCGCGGTTGCCAGGCGGCTGGTACTTAATGACATTGGCGATGAAAATATCTTCCCGCTCCAAACCAATCGAATTAAGCATTTCGTTCAAGAATTTGCCAGCCGCACCGACAAACGGCCGACCGGTTTCATTTTCCTTCTTACCCGGCGCTTCACCAACAAACATAATCTCGGCATCCGGACTCCCCTCGCCAGGGACGGGGTTTTGATTCGGTTGATATTTACACTGCTCGCAAACAGCAATCCGCTTGGCCACTTCTTTGAGCGCCTCTTCTTTCGTCATCTGCTACCGGTATATCACACCGAGGAAAAACAGCCCAGAGACCTTGATTTTCGAGCCATAATCTGTTAAAGTATGGGTGCCCTTTTACATATTGGGACAAGGACATGAAATATGAACAACACTCTTAGCAAGATCGCCGAGTTTGGACTTGGCGACATTTCTGACAACGCCCAGCTTGCGCTGGCCAAAGTATCTGATCGCACTCTTGGTGAGTGCGGGCTTGTCGGCTTGACCGGTGAGACGCTCGAGAGAGCCCTCGCAGTCAGTGCCGACCACAAAGTCGGTCTCGAACAGATCGTCGGCTACATGAAGGACGGCATCTCGCTTGAGCGCGTCAACATGTGTCTCGAGATCTACGTCGATGAGTTCACCAACAAGGGACGCGCCAGCGTCTATCTGCTGAACTGTTACGCCGACGCCTTCGGGTTTTCGATGGACGGCAAGGGTTACTGCGACGCCTTTCGTACCGCCCTGGTATCATTTCAATCGTTCTTCGAAGAGAGTCTGGCGAATAAGGTGAAGGCACAGCTTCCGCTGTACTGGCTATATCACGCAATCCAGAACAAGATGGGCGGGGAATTTCACAAGGCCTTGTGCCTCGTGAACGAAGACCCATCGCAGATGGTCGAAGTGTTGATGTCTCGGACTGGCGTTCTCGCTGGCACGAACAACCCAACGTTTGGCCGACACTGTAACGAGATCCTTCGCGAGACCAGCTACTGCGCCGCTAGGGCCGCCGAAGCCGAGAGGAGAAAGAACTATGAACCCTCTGTATAATACGGGGTTGGGACGGAGCATCATCGAGGTGCTCGCCGACGACCCTGCGGGAATCAGAACGGCCGCTGCACAGTATTTTCGTGCAGTGGCTCGTCTTCTTCACCCCGACCTCAACCCAGAGAGCGAGAGGATGGAGCTGTTCGCCGTGATTAACGGTGCGTGTCAACAGCTCGACGGAGCCTTAGACGAAGAGCTTCTTGGTTGGGTCAAGGAATTCCTTGGCCGGGACGAGCAAGCCGTCTTCGAACGGAGCTTCGCTGCACAGACCCAGCGGAACTCGGAAGCCTCTCTAGAGAGACAGGTTATCGAACTTCGCCAGGAAGTCGAGCGCACCGAGCTACGCATGAAAGTCGCTCTCGTCGAGCAGCAATATATAAACGACGGAAACGTCGCTCTGCTCACCGTTGCCTTACCTAGGCGGGTCTGGCCGAAATGCAAAGCTGTTTTTGTTCGAGAGCTATTCGACAACCTGTTCCTTACCACGACTCGTATGGTCAGTGGTCAGACGAGACAAGCCAAACAGGACAACTTGGTGAAACGGGTGGAGTACAACCTTCTCTTCTTGAGGAAAGATGGGCAGGTCTGGAGCGACTCGCGCACCCTCAAGTTTGCCCCTGTGGTCGAAAGGCTCTCCACTACTGAAGAAGCGATGATGCGACCCTTCGATCAGATTCCCGAGCTCTTGCGTCAGCAAGGTCGTCGCGATCTCCTAGAGCTTCGAGAGGGGATCTTCGGCTCCGCCAAGTACCGCGGTCTGGCAATCGGATTCCATTCCGGAAGCCGGACGGACGATGCGGGCTCGAGACAGGTGGGTGTGTACCTACGACAGGTCGGGCTTATCCATGACTTGCTCAACGAGGCTAGCCAGACCATCCGGCTAGACGATCCCAATACACTACTGATCACGATTCGATCGCTCAACATACTTGAGCAGCAGGAGAGAAACAAGAAATACAAAATCGTAACGGAGTCGACAAAGCATCGGCCATCCGACATCCGAGAATTCTTCGTCGAACTACTCGCCATAGATTCGAATGACCTACTCAACCCCATTAGCCCCTCCTAATCCCAGGAGGGGCACCTTTTTACCCTTTGTGTCCTAGCGGGATTTACCCAATGCGGACGAGAGAGATTCGGCCTTTGTCAGGGTCGACGTCTTTGACTTTAACTTTGACGGTGTCACCGACTTTGACGACGTCGGAGACATTTTCGACAAAACCGCCGGTGCCGAGTGCCGAGACATGGATCATGCCGTCTTTGTTAGGTGTCAGTTGAACAATCGCCCCGATTTCCTTGCCCGACAT
>CAYHNZ010000003.1:19628-46942 GCA_964358205.1 uncultured Candidatus Saccharibacteria bacterium
ATGCGATCTTTCTGGATAGCGATGATCGTGCCGGTAAATTCTTCGCCGATTACTACTGGTTTGCCGATCGACTCGACAATTTGCTTAACCAGCTCGGCCTTGGCGGCGTCATTCGAGGTAATCATGACCGTGCCGTCGTCATCGATGTCGATATTAAGAATCTCGCGACCACCTTGGTCGTCAATAATTTTATTTATTACTTTGCCGCCCGGACCGATTAGTTCACCGATTTTCTCGGGGTCGATTTTGGTCGTGATAATTCGCGGGGCGTACTCGGAGAGTTCAGCACGTGGTTCGGCAATGACCTTGAGCATTTCTGCCATAATTTCTTCGCGACCCTTAAGGGCGGCGGCAAAAGTGGCTTCGATCATTTTATCGGTTAGGCCGTGGTTTTTAACATCTAATTGGATGGCGGTAATGCCTTTAGCCGTACCAGCAATCTTGAAGTCCATCTCGCCGGCGAAATCTTCCAGACCCTGCAGATCGGTTAAAACTTCAAAGTTATCATCGTCACCGACCACGATACCCATGGCAATGCCAGCCACCGGGGATTTAATCGGTACGCCAGCGTCCATCAACGCCAAAGTCGAGCCGCAAGTAGCGGCCATCGAACTCGAGCCGTTGGAGCCGAGAATCTCGGAAACGAGGCGGATGGTATAAGGAAAGACAGAGCGCTCGGGAATCATCATCTCTAAGGCCTTTTCGGCCAGCGCGCCGTGGCCAATTTCGCGGCGGTTCATGCCGCCCATTCGCTTAATCTCGCCGGTAGCGTAAGGCGGGAAGTTGTAGTGGTGAAGGTAGCGCTTGGTGCCAAAATCTTCGAGCGTGTCGATATGGAGCTCTTGGCCAGGGCCAGCCAGCGTCACAACTGTCAGCGCCTGGGTCTCGCCACGGTTAAACAAACCGGTGCCGTGAACTCGAGGCAGAACACCGACTTCGATATCGAGCGAGCGGACTTCGTCCATCTTCCGGCCATCGGGTCGTTTTTTGTGTTCGAGAATTAAGGTTCGAATCGCTTTGTGGAAAGCCAGCTCGACCGCTTCGATCACTTGCCCGGCGTCAAATTCTTCGGCAAATTTCTCGATTGCATCGGCTTCGAGGGTTTTCAAGAGGTCGTGGCGCTTGGTCAGATCAGTTTCGGTGACGATGCTCTGGAGTCGATCCCAGGCGAAATCTTTAACTTTACCGATATGCTCTGGCTCAACATGCTCGACCTTTTCTTTGTCGGCATTGATAAAGGCCCGCTGTGGCTCGATCGCCGCGGCAATCCCTTTTTGGGCAAAAGCCAGGGCTTCGGCCATTTTCGCTTCGGGAATTTCGTTGGCCGCTACTTCAATCATCGTAATCTTGTGCTCGCTACCGGAAGCCAGCAAATCGAGTTCACTTTCGGCCATTTGCGTTGTGGTTGGGTTAAGGATTAACTTGCCGTCAACCAAACCAACTCGGACGGCGGCGATTGGGCCGGCAAACGGAGCATCAGTTTGAATCAAGGCGGCCGAGGCGCCGATGACAGCCAAGGCCGAGGTGTCGTGCTCGCCGTCATACGACAGCGTCGTCACAATTACCTGGACTTCGCGACGCAGACCCTTGGGAAACATCGGTCGGATCGAACGATCAACCAGGCGGCCAGTTAGAACGGCGGACTCACTTGGGCGGCCTTCGCGTTTCATAAATTTGGAGCTGGATATTTTACCAGCAGCGTACATCCGTTCCTCGTAATCAATCGTCAGCGGGAAAAAATCGCTACCGACTTTTGGCTTATCGGCAACGCAAGCGGTCGCCAAAAGGACCGTGTCGCCTTGACGCACAGTCACCGAGCCGTCAGCCTGTTTGGCCAACTTGCCGTGTTCTAAAATTATCTCCGTTTCTCCGTAAGGCACGGTCGCTTTCTTCAATTCTTTCATTTCGAACCTTTTACTAATAGGTGAGAAATATGAATGTAAATCATGATTATAGTCAATTCTCCTTTATCTAAGGAGGGGCGATCATGCAATCAGCTGGTGGTGAACCCAAACAAGTTTGGGCGCACCACCAGCCAGACGATCGAACAACCTCCAGGGTTAATTTCTAATATCTAATTGTTAAGGGCTAGTTGCTAGAAGCCAGTTGCCAGTTGCTTTCTTACTACTTTCTGAGGCTCAAGCTCCCGATCAGCTTCTTGTAGCGGTCGGGATTTTTCTTTTCCAAATACCCCAGTAAACTACGACGCTGGCTAATCATCTTGAGCAAACCCATTCGTGAATCGATATCCTTTTTGTGGGTCTGCAAATGGTCAGACAGAGTGTTGATTTTATCGCTCAAAACCGCAACCTGAACCTCGGATGAACCGGTATCAGTTTCGTGGGCTTGAAACTTCTTGATCGCCTTAGCTTTGCTGGTCATCTTAACCCGTTTTACGGGGAGAGACGAGTTATTATTTAACGACATCTTTGCCATCAGTCTAAATATTTTAGCATTATTTTGTATCTGGTTCAATCGGTGACAGCGTTGACCAGCTGAACATTGCGTATTGTTTCGTTAATTTTGGCGGCGATATCGTCCTTGACAGCATTGAATTCGCCTTCGACCCGGAAACCAGCCGCCGCCTTGTGACCGCCGCCGCCAAACGCCGCCGCGATGCGGGCGACGTCATAATCTCGAGCGACCGAGCGCAAACTACCCTTAACGGCACCCTCGGATTCTTTCAGCAATAAAACAAAGTCAACGTCTGTGGCCGATTTCAAAAGCTCGTCAATTAAACTGCCTTCATCGGCATCGCCGATTTCGGCAAAATCAATGCTTGTCAGTTCCGTCCAAATGTAGCGCATGTCTTTGTTCTCTTGAATTTTGGCTAAGGCCCGCCCCCAGAGTTTCAAAGTTGAGAGCGATTTAGTGCTAATGCGCTCAATTATTTCCTGGTGCTTTGCGCCAGCGGCCACCAGTTGGGCGGCGACAGTTAGCGATTTTGGCGTCGTCGACATATTTTGGAAACTACCAGTATCGGTAATCAGACCCGTCAAAAGGCAGGTGGCCACTTCTTCGTCGAGTAAATTATCACCCCGGCCAAGCGCCTCGATCAAAGCCACTAATATTTCGGCGGTGGAGGTGGCGGTCATATCAACCCAGTTGACTTTGGCTGGGTAGGAGTTGGTAGCGTGGTGATCGATTGAGACGGTCGGTGTCTCAAAAAACAGGTCGGGGAATTCGGTGTAGATTGACCCGAGCCGGTCAAAACCAGTGCAGTCAAGCATAACCACGGCGTCGTATTTGGGGGTTGAGCGTTCAATTTTGAGATCTTCCGGCATCAACACTCCCTTGGGCGGAGTAATGACGATCTGAATCCGATGTTCCGAAGCGATTTTTTTGTAGCCAAGCTTCAAATCTTCGCCAGTGTTGCGAGAATCAATGGTGATAATTAAATCGTTACTTGGGGTAATAGTTTTGTCTTTAACTTCGGCGTAGCCCGATAGATAAGAAAAGGCGGTCGGTACTTGACCAACAAATAGAGCGTCAACATTTTTACCCAAGCGCTGTAAGGCTAGGCGGAGAGCTAACGTCGAACCAATAGCGTCACCGTCCGGATCCTGATGAGTCAGAATCAAGACATTTTGCGACTGTCGAATTAGTTCAACTGCTTGGGCTTTTGGACTTAGTTCCATGCTGGAATCAGTATAGCGGAAAAATGATATGGTTCAATATGCTTCACCGCTTTCAGCGGTAGTATTTTGCGGCAGAGCCGCCCCCTTTTTTTGCAAAGGACGGGGGCTTAGTGGCGAAGCAGCCCCCATCCTCTGCACTCCACCCCCGCACGCTACCCTTCGGGGAGAGGTGAAAAACCGCTCGCTGACCTGCTTTTGATGGGTCATGGCTTGCGGTTTTTCGGTCTATCTACACGTAAATATCGAGCCACCTAATCAGTCTGTCGATTGACGGAGCACTGACGCGGCGAGGGTTTGGTAAGGGATGCCTTCTCTCATTGCTCGAGCTTTTAACTTCTGCAGGTCCCGCTCCGACAGCCGGATATTGATGTTTCTAGTCTTGTTGAGGGTTGTTCGCGCGGCCTCTTCGATGACCTTTTTTTGATCCTCAAAATCGCTCACCCTTACATATTTGCCGGCTTCAAAATCCTTGAGAATTTGTGCCTCTTCTTCATCTAGCTCGTAGTACTTCATCTTATTTTTCCTTTCCTTTCGTGATATATTTTTTTGTCGCCTTACGGCTGGGGATGATCGTTTTAAAGAAAATTTTCTGCTGATCTTCTACATATGGGACGATGTGGGCGTACTGTGCGATCTTGATAATTAACAACCGTTGGCTAGGATAGCGCTTTGAGTTGGGGTGGGGAACGTCATCCAAGATTCCACCGTCATCTATTACTATGACCACGTCTTCAAATGAGATATTACGTTCTTGGCGTAACTGGGCGTTTTTTACCTCGTCCCAGTCGAGATATCTCATTGATAATAACATATGACAAAGAGTATCTTTTGTCAATAGCAGTCTATACTCTCAACGCTAGAAATATCGTGCCAGCATTAATAGCAGAAACCAATTTTGAGATCCCTACACCCTAAGTATGGTCTGGATTTTCTCGCACACTAATAAGTCTTTTTGAAAATTGGAAACTGAAAATTGAAAACTCCGATCATTCCTCTCTTTACGCCTGATAATATTTTAGGTAAAATGATCGGGTAATGCCTATTTCAAAATCAGCCAAGAAATCTCTGCGGGTTGCCCAACACAAAACCTCGATCAATCGTTATCGCAAGGCGCTCATTAAAGCCGCCCTGAAAAATGTCACCGCCGAAAACGCTTCCAAGGCCATCTCAATGATCGACAAGGGCGTCAAGTGGAATCTTTTCCATCAGAACAAGGCCGCTCGAATGAAATCAGCTTTAGCCAAACAGCTTCCAGACGGTTCTAAAATCGCTCCCAGGTCAACTGAAAAACCGGTTAAGGTCGCTCCAAAGAAAACCAAAACCGTTGCGACCAAACCCACTAAAAAAGCCGTTAAAGTGAAAAGCTCTAAGCCTAGCAATAAGTCTTAAGTCTGAAGGCTGAAGGCTAAAGTCTAAAGGCTCAAGTCTGATTTGAGGCTCAAGTTACAAGTCTCAAGTACTTAATACTTGAAAAATTGTTACTTACTTCAGACTTCAGCCTTGAAACTTCAGACTTGTACAGCAACACTCAACCCCTCGTCTTGCTGTACACTAGAGTTATGCACGACTCTCGATTTTTGCGCTTTTCAGCCTCCCTTTTTGACTTGACTAAATTGGCCCTGATCTTGGTGGTACTGGCGATCGCCTTTATTATATTGGTTGGTAAACCGCTGTCGGTTAACGGGGCGAGTATGGAGCCGAATTTTCATTCTGGCCAGGTGGTAATCGTTGACCAAATTAGTTTTTCCGGCCAAAAGACAATCAGGCGTGGCGATGTTGTCGCCGCCAAATTTCCGGCCGACCCAGCTAAAACCAAACTGATCAAACGGGTCGTCGGCTTACCGGGCGAAACCGTCGAAGTTAAAGACACCCACCTATTTATCAATAGCACTCCGCTCGTTGAAGCCTATAAACCTCGTTACGGCGAAGCCCCCTACGACGAAATTGCCTCCGTCACTCTCAAGGACGACGAATATTTTTTGGCTGGAGATAATCGCCCCGGCTCATCGGACTCACGCCTTTGGGGCCCGGTCACCCGTAGCGACATTCTCGGTCGAGTTAGTTTTGTGATTTTTCCACCAGCCGACGCACAATATGTCAGCAGGCCGGGAAACTGACATAATTATCAATTTTCAGTTCTCAATTTTCAAATAATTTCCAAATCTCAATTTTCAAACTTGATAACACGACTTACTCCCTGGAGTGCGTAAGTCGTGGATAATTGTTTCATTGAAAATTCACTGAAAACTGTAAATTGAAAATTGAAAATTCGTTAATTTTGACCCAAAATTAACGGCTTGCTGGTTGTGTCGAGATCGCCAACGCATGCGACAAGTAGCCGAACAACGGAAAGAGCTTGTTAGCAAATTCGTCTATTGTGTGAACTCCGTCGGCGACGTACCAGTGGGGTTGGGCGAAAGGCAAATCATAGAAACGACGCGTCCACTCGACTTCGCAGTCAAGCACGACCGCATAGGGCAGGTAGGCCAAAAATCGATCTTGGCTTTGGGCTTGATAACTAATCAGTTCGCTCCCAGTTAGGTAGTTGCGAAAAGCCAGCCAGCGCCCCAACTCCCGATCGCCGTAAACGGTTCGGCTTGGTAGGCTACGTGAGAAATAAGTGACCAGCAGGGCCGAGCCCATCATCCCTAGCCAAAAGAGCAAAAGGTAACGCACCCCCTCAAAGAGGAAAACATTAGCGAAAAAGCCCGTCAACCCAAAGGCAAAGAGCGTTATGCCAATCGCCTGATAGCGACGGTGGAGGCGAAGTGGGTTGGTGTAAAAGAACCCAAGATCGTTGACTTGCTGATAGGCGACCAGAAAGGCCTCGCTAACCCGCTTACTAAACAATTCTTGGGCTAGAGCGAACGACACCTCTTCGAAGGTGGCCTTGTCGCTCGACGGACCAAAAATCTGATCAAGAAGTTGAATCTCAAATTTCTCGAGTTTGTCGGAAGAGTCTCGACGACTAAAGCGAAAATCGTCTCGGGCGGTCTGGCGAATAACCAGATGACCCCTTCGCGCCAAATCCAATAATGTGGCGGCCAATTCGCGGCTACTCAAACGGCCGTTGAGCAGTATCCCCAGCATCGCTGGCGTTAACCGACTCGGTAGAGTCTCGAGCTGCTTATTTGGTCCAAGCGGCACTGATCGATTTTTGGAAAGCCAAATTGCTAGTAAAATCAGCAGTGTTAGTAGGGGTAAGGCAATCGAGATACTCGTCCAGACGACCGGCGGCCAGGTACTTATTCGCTCTTTCAGCGCCGACAGAGCGGTCGTTGTTATATAGGATTTAGGCACCTCAAGTTCAATGACTAGTTGGCTTTCCCGACCAATTTCATAGGCGGTATAAAGTACTGTTTGAGGATCGATCAACTGCGAGCTGGCCGTTGTGGCGCCGCCGTTATTAACAAATCGGCTACCAAGCATGCTCTCACTTATCGGCTTGGGCAGGGAGACGGCGACTGTCAGGGAGTCAATAAATTGATCGGGTTTATTTAGCACCTGGTAACGAATTCGGTAGAGTTTGTCGGAGATAATTTTTTCGGTTTGAAGCTTGGAGTTTTGAGAATAAAGGTCGCCAGTGGCGGTGAAGGTTAAAGTAATGTCGTAACCGCTGGGATTGGTGGCGCTTTGGTTATTGATTGGAACATCAGCGGCATTGAGTGGCCCCTGAACAAACCAGATGAATCCCCCCAAGACTACGAAAAAAAGTAGCGACTTGCTGTACAAGCCAGTACTCCGAACCAACTGTCCGATTAGGTTAATTGTTCCCATTGGTACTCCCATTGTACCCGCTTTTGACCGCCGGAAAGGTAGTGGGCTAGTAACGCAACCGCATCGCCAGCTTCAATCAAGCCAGACTTGAGAGCGATGTCGATTTCGGAGAGCGTGTCGGTCATTTGGCACTTCAGCTTTTGATCGGAGATGTTTTTGCGCACAGCGGCGGCCAAACCACCGATCGTCATCTCGATGGCGTCACCGCGTTGGTAGCCAGTAATTAGGTGGCGAGCCAATTCCGGCCATTTTTGGCCCCGGACATAGTCAAAAAGGATGAACGGTTTTTCGGTTTGGATTTTTCCCCAGGATGAAGTTCCGACTTCACCAGATCGTGACTGCAAGTCGGTTTGAATCGCCCAAAGATCGGAGCCGTATTGGTCAACCAATTCACTAATAGCCTCCGGCGTTACCTCGAAACCAATTTCGGCCACCTGGGCCTTGATCCAATTATTCAGCGCCACCCCAACCAAAGGTTCAACCGAAATCATCTTGTCTGCCATATTGGTTATAACCAATATGGGGCAATTGGCTTTGAAGGGTTTACCGTCCCAAATCACGACGACCGAACTAGCTGGTAAATCAGTTAGCATCGTAGCTAAATTATTTTGCTCGTCAACTAGTAATTCCCCAGCTCGTTTGATGATAACCAGCCGGGAAGTGGCAAAAAGCGGCACCGCCTTCAAATCAGCCCAACTTGCCATCGGCTCCGAAGCATCGATCTCCACTAATTCCGTCCCGTCCGGATTTTTCTCTCGATATTTGGCTTTAATCTTTTGGATCGCCTCCCGCGCCAAAAACGAGTCGCTCCCGTGGATGAATATTAGCATGACCCCACTCTACACAAACTCGTTAGAAGTTAGTACGCGAGCATTTATGGTTAGCCAGACTGCGAGACCATCTATGTTGAAACGCTCCTTTTGGGTTAGAATGTTGCCATGGTAGATGAGACGGTCTTTCGCACTAACGCCAAAGCGATTTTCGGTAGTGCTACCATCGGCGGGCTACTAGTTCTGTCTTCGGTAGGGTTCTTCCTTTGGACTCTGCCTTCAGCTTGGGAGCCATTTGAGTGGGGGAGAATTGCCGGCCTCTGCTTGTTGTCTGCATTTATTGGTTACTGTGGCATTTACGGAATCTGGATGATGATTGACCCATTTATTCGACCCAGGGAACTGCGTCTTAACAGCCAAGGATTTACGTATCGCAAGGGTCAACAAAAAACGGCTTTTAACTGGGAGGGCGTTGACGATATTCAAGTAAATAATTTCTCCGCGTCTTCCCTGACTGTCGGCGAAGTGGATATTTACCCGAAAACCGGAACCTGGCTGACAATCAACCCGTACCTCGATCTCGGAGTCGGTTCTCAAGAGCTGGCTGTGAAACTGCGAGCTTACCATATTGCCTCAACCGGGCGAATTTCTTTCTCTGACGCCCTGGAACAGGCCTCAACTCAAACGACAAAAGAAAGGTCAGCAGTTCTAAAGATTTGTCTTGTTTTACTGATAGTAATTATTGCTGCCTTTATCTGGCTCACCGTTGGATAATATGTCGCACAGTTAAAAAGCTACCAGAATCCGTAGTGTAAATAATCCTTCCCTTAAACTACTGGCGATCGACCAATTTGTCGAGCAATAAGACTGATAAGCCGTACAGCGAGTCATAATAGACATCCCCACAGCAAGCCACGGGGTACTCCGAATAATCGGGTCTGATAATATGGCAGTATGTGGGTATGGTATTTAATTCTGTGGGTTAGTTTCTTTGCCGTTTTGAGTTTAATCGGCTTAGCTGTCTTCCGTCTGGTGTTTGGGAAAATTGAAGCGGGTGATTACCTGATTTCAAAACTACTGGGAGTGATCGTCTTCTTTGGCTTGTTTTGGATTATTGGCTATCTTCATTTACTACCCTTGACCGAACAAGTACTGGGAGCTGGACTGACTATTTTGACCATCCTAGCCCTTTGGTATTTGTGGCAGAAGCGGGTTCTGATTGATTGGCGCTCTTACTTATTGGCAGAGCTATTATTCGTCGGCCTGGTGGTAGCATTTGTCGTGATCCGGGGTTTCTATCCAACGGTTACCGACGGGGAAAAACCGATGGAAATGATGATGCTCTCCAGTAATATGCGGGCGACAACCCTGCCGCCGGAAGATGCTTGGCTGGCCGGACAAACTGTCAATTATTACTACTTTGGTTACTTTGTCTTCGCCTCCATCGCCAAAATAATTGGGGCTTCCAGCTTTCTGGCTTTTAATTTTGGCCTCGCCTCTACCTGGGCTCTAATTCTCATTCTGCTTGGTCGATTGGGCTGGGTGCTGACTGGCCGTCGCAGTGCCACTTTGTTAGTACCGATTAGCTACGCCCTGATGGGTAATTTAGACAGCCTGCGGCAGATAGTGACCAAATGGGGTAGCTCGTTTGATTGGTGGCATCCGTCACGCATAATCCCTAAAACAATCACCGAATTTCCGGCCTTTTCGTATTTATTTGCTGATTTTCATCCCCATATGATTGTGGCGGTTTGGCTAGGACTCCTTATCTCCTTACTTCACAAAGCTTGGGGTCAAAAGACGACTCTGCTCCAGGGATTACTGATCGGTCTGGTGATCGGCCAAGTGTTTGTGGTCAGCAGTTGGAGCATCTTGGCCGCCGCCTTACTAACAGTTTTTGCGCTCGTCCAACAACCGTTTTCTCGATCAGCTCTCTTGGGTGGCGTCTTGGGAGCGGCGATGATAATTCTCCCTTATCAACTTACCACCACCTCGATTTGGCAGGGAGTTGCCTTGGCTGGGGCAGTCTCGCCGTTCGGGAGCTGGCTGACCCACTGGGGGTTATTCTTGATTGGAATCGGTCTCTTTTTTCTCGGCCGTCAAGCTCACCGATTTACCTTAACCCTTCTCTTGGTCGCCACTGTCTTAATCGCCCTGCCGGAACTCTGGATGATCAAAGACATGTACGGCTACCGCTTTAACACCGTCTTCAAACTCTTTTGGGATGCTTGGTTGCTCCTATCAATCGTTGCGGGCATTGGTTTTAGTTGGCTATGGGAGCGGCGACTGCTTGGCAAAGTAGTTGTGACGACAATCGTTCTGATCGGAGGGCTATATCTTATTTTCGCCCTACCGGAGCGGCTCGATCACTTTCGAGTCTGGTACGGCGGAGACCCGGCTCGACTGACATTTAAGCAAATACCCGAACTTGAGAAGCCGTATAATCTGTTGCTTAGCCAACCTGGTAGCCGAGTCTACGAACTCCCGGGACGCTCATTCACCACCGACGCCTACTTGTCGGCCTTTACCGGCACACCAACATTAATCGGCTGGGAAAATCACGAGCTGTTGTGGCGGGGCAAATCAGTAGAAATTAACCGGCGAAAAGAATTGATTGACGGTAATGATCTGTGCCAGCTCTCCGCACGCCTTCAGCAAGAATTTCACTTTTCATATTGTTACCGAGGAGTTGGTCGATTAGTAGAGTTCGGCCAATGAAAGAACTGATGGTTCGCTTCTTGACTGGGGTCAAAAAGAACCAAAATTGGCTGATCTTCGGTCTTACACGACTTTCGCACTGCAAGGAGAAGGTCGTGAAGACGCGACTCGACATCAAGCCTGTATTAGGAATTTTAGTGCGAAAGTCGTGTCTTATTATCCTGATGGCCGTACTCCTGCGGTTCGTGAACCTTGGAGCCAAACCATTCCATCACGACGAATCGATCCTCGGCTATTTTTCTTGGATCCTTTTTAAGGACGGTGCTTACCAGTATCACCCGCTTTCGCACGGACCACTCCTCTATTATCTAACTGCTCTCTCGTACAAACTTTTCAGCGTCTTCGATGCATCAGCTCGAGTAATGCCAGCCCTCTTTGGCGGTGGATTAGTGGGTCTGCTCTACTTATTGCGACCGTACCTGCGCCTTAAAACTGTTTATCTACTAATGGTGCTGGCGGCTACTTCGCCACTTCTCGTCTATGTCTCCCGATTCGCTCGACCCGATATGATTAATCTCTTTTTTACCCTCCTCCTGATAGTTTCGACACTTAATTATGTTACCTGGCAGCGGCCTGCCTGGATTTACGGCGTTCTCATATCACTAGCATTTTCCTACACTAATCACGAGCTAACTTACATAACGACGGGAATCTGGTTACTCTCCTTGGTAGGGCTATTATTGAGCCTCGATCGACAGAAGCGCCGAGCCCTATTACTGGCACTCCATCGGGATAGATGGCATCTTGGTTTAGCGTTGACAATTAGCTTGCTGGTGATGAGTCTATTATTCTCATCCTTCGGCCGTTTTCCGGAAGGCCTGTCTCGAGCCCTGCCAAACCCCAACGACCAAAACTCGGCTCTCGGATATTGGATTACACAACACGGGGTCCAACGAGGCAGTCAACCAATTTACTACTATTTACTTCTACTCCCACTTTACGAAATAATTATTTTTATCCTCGGAACGATCGGGATGATACGGGGAATATTCTCACGCTCGGCCCTCTGGCGATTCATCTCAATTTGGGCCTTGCTAAGCCTAACTATCTACTCGATTGCTGGCGAGAGAATGCCTTGGCTAACAGTCCATACTCTATTGCCCCTCCTCCTAACGACGGGTTTCTTGATTGATCACTACTGGCCTAAAGTCAGAGAGAAGCCCCGAATAGTCGCCGTCGGTGTATTCGCCCTAACCTTAATGATGACGACCTACAATATGTATCGCCTATCCTTTATCAACCCATCTAACCCCATAGAGTTGGCGGTGTATGTCCAAACCCAACCGATCGTTAAGGAAACCGCCGAGAAACTCACTTCTGCCAACCCTCGACCGACCATCACTCTTGGGCCGGATTTATCTTGGCCTCTGACCTGGTACTTACGCGATGCTCCGCAGAATTACACCGCTCATCTTTCCACCCCACCGACTGATTGGGCGATTTATTCAACAAATGAGGCCGAAGCTAATCAGGCGGCTAAATACTACCAAACGGCTAGGCGACTGCCTTTTCGCAGTTGGTGGATACCCAAGGAGAGCTGGCCGGGCATAACCCCGCTTCTGCGCTACTATTTCTTCCGCCAAACCTGGAGCGAGCTTGGTTCTTATGATTTACTGCTCTTTAGCCAACCGCTCACCGGCAATCGGCCATAATTTTTTTGGCCGCATCTTGGCCAATTCTAATGGCGTAATTAGTCCCCCGATCCTCTGGGTAAACTTGAGCCATAGTCGCCAAATATAGTCGGGGCCAGGGCGTTTCAACCGGTAAAATATGACTGCCGTAACCGACGGGAGTGATCGGTTGGGTGAAAGGGGCTCGAGAAATATGGGTAGCTTCAACCGTCGAGATTTCAAAATCCGGATAAATCTTTTTGAGATAGGCGAAAAAGATTTTTATGACTTCGTCGTCAGAGCTTTGGTAGAGTGGGTCACTGGAACTAATGTACCGGCTTAAATAAACAATATGCTTGCCGCCGTAGACGGAAGAATCGATAAAATTAGTGTGCTCAATGACGGCAACGAACGGACAATTGATGTCTTCGACCGACAGCCAATAGGTATCACCGAGCGACTGATTTAAGACCATCGCCAGGCAAATATTGCCCTGGTAATCAGATTGGAGTAGCTTTGTGCGGTACAACTTGGTTTGAGGTGAGGCGGGTAGTAGGGGGGCCAGGAGGGCTGGCGAGGCCGTAAACAGAGCGGCGTCGTACTGTTCCGCTTTTGAGCCGAAACAAACTTGCCAGCCGGTAGCCGTCGGCTTGAGTCCGGTCAGGGTGGTTTCAAAACGAAAACACCCGCCTAGCGCCTTGATTCGTTCGACCATCGCTTTTGTTACCTGATAAAAACCGCCGTCTCGAAAGTAGCCCAGCACTTCTTGGCCACGGCGGTTGCGCGAGGCGCCTCGCAATTTCAGCTTGCTCCAAAGCCAAGCGGCCGATATTTGCTCGGCGGCCGAACCAAATTTACTGATCAGCAACGGCTCCCAAAGAACCCTATACGCCCGATGGCCAACCCGAGTCGTTATCCACTCCTTGGCGCTAAGCCGATCTAATTTGCGCCAATTCTTTAGTCCGTACGAGTAGGCGATCAGCCAACCCATTCTTACTCGCTCCCAAAAGGGTAATGGCGTGAAGCGAAGTAGATCGGCTACCCCCTTTAGGGTGTAAAACTGACCATTATAGTAGATGGCGGTTTTCGGCTTGATCCAGACAATCTTATCGCCAAGGCCAAGCTGTCTGACCATATCGATGAGATAACCGTCCGAGGTAAAAAAGTGATGATAAAATCGCTCTAATTTGGCGTTGCCGATTTCCAGGCTGCTGGCCAGACCACCGGGGGAGGATTCCTTTTCAAACAATGTTACTCTCCCACCCGTTTCCAATATTTTTAAGGCCGCCGCCAAGCCAGCGTAGCCAGTACCGACAACGGCGATGTGCGGGGGTCGTTTGCTTAACATTAACTGTCAGTATATATCCCCATTTCTTGAAAGGTAAACGGCCTTGCGGTTGTTTCTAAACTTTGGGAAGGTAGTAATATCTAATACATATGAGTAAGAACCATCTCCCAAAAATTTTAACAATTTGCGCCCTGGTGTTGCTGGTTTTATTTCTGGGCTTCACGAATCGTTCTGGAATTAAATCTTTAGTCAGCGAGAGGGTCGCCCCTGGTCTGGGTCTGGGTAACGGCAGCGGCTCGGCCAGCCCGACTCCCATACCCCCCACACCCACCGCCACAGCAACGGCGTCGGCCACCGCAAGTGCGACGGCATCAGCGACCGCTTCTGCCACCGCTAGCCCGACCGAGACGGCCACAGCCACGGCGTCGGCTACGGCTAGTGCGACTGCATCAGCCACTGCCTCGGCAACCGCTAGCGCTACAGCCAGTCCGACGGCAACCGAGACACCTGGGAATATCGACCTCGAGGCAGATATGAGTGGTGTGTACACCACAGTTGACGGCGTTCGGCAGACCCTCTACGCTCCACTCGACCGAAGTTACAGAGAAGTCCAAATCCATGACCTAATTATTAAAAATAACGGCACCGATCCAGCCCCGGCCGAGACAGAATTTCGACTTTATTTCTCGAGAATAGGTGGTGTGGGTGAAAAATTCTATACTGGCACTGCTGGAAAAGTCATACCCGGTAAAAGCTTTCTTACACTACCCGTGGTCACCCTAACTGCCGATAAAATCCGCGAGCTTGATCAGAAAGATTTCTTTGTTGAAAACAACAGCGAAAAACATTACCGTCGCACGGTGCAGTTCTTTGTAGATTCTAATGATAAGATCACCGAAACTGACGAACATAATAATTATTCCTACAAATTATTATTTGAGAGTTCTGTCATAAAAGTTTACATCCGTCAGACAGGTAGTAATGGTGCGTATATTAAGGACTTGACCCACCTAACTATCCGTATCAAATCGGATGGCCATAACCAAGCTCGGAGTGGGCCAGAAGACCACTACATACCGACGATTTTTTCTTTGCTCCGGAAGCCAGGTACTGACGTTGAGTACACGATTGAAATTACAGACGAGGATCAAAAAATCGTAGCCACCAAAAAGGTTACGATTGATGCCTACGAAGTATATGCAGTTAATGTGGATATAGAACAAGGCGGAACAATTTTTATCCCGGTTCTGATGTATCCCGTGGCTTTTGATCCAACCAGTTTTAGGGCAATACCACTCGTTAGAATCGGCAGCGACGGCTTTGCCGTCATCGAGACTGATCAAGGACTGCTGTACCGTCAAAAGATATTCCGCGGTCGAGCGAGATTCTCCGATATCCCAATCGAAGTCAAGAAGATTCAACTAGTGGAGATAGAAGCAACGGTTAAATTTGCTGTTGGACCAGTTAAAGATACTATTCGCTATCATTGGTTGAGCGATCAAAATGAGCCGCTCGAAGTGGATCCGGAGAGTACAACCAAAGTTGAGATCAAGCTCAAGACCGAATGTTTCCCTGGTACCCCAACCATTGAGTTTTGCATTTACGACGAGCCGGAAAGGATTGCCGCCGCTAAAATTTCTTACTTACCCATTTTCAGCCGAGCCTTAACTAAACTAGGTAATTTTGACCCGTCAGTCAGCCTGAAAGTGACTAAAACTGTTTGGGTCGTACCGTATTTCCTGAGTGTCGGAGAGTTTGATGAGTATTATCCTGATTTACTGTGGATAATGGGTCGTTACGCCGCCGCTGACCCAACATTCGCCGAGGATGTTATCACTCACGAGGCGATCCATGCCATTGATTACCAGCTCGGCTGGTATTCCATAGACTTCCCCTATTCAGACAGTGCCGCTCGAACAGCCGAAGGTAATAGTACTGGCGAATTAACCGAGGCAACCGGGCTGTGGAGTTGGGCTAATATCGGCCATACTTGCGCTTTGGCTTCCGGAAATTTCAAGAACTTCTGTCTCGGTCATGCTAATGCTGGAGACGGACCAAGAGAAATATTAGCCGAGCAAGTTACTAATGTCTGTCTCCGTCTGCCGGTTCAGCCCGCCTTAGATAATGTAGAAGGAATTTGGATACAAACTCACCCTAAAGGCGAGCCGATCCCGCCCGACTTGCTCCTTCATCGAGATATCATTGCTAGCCGATCGCTTGGCGCCAACGGTCTACAAAGAGGGAGGATTATTTACAACTATAGCGGTGGGGTAGCCGAGAATTTTTACTCCTATATCTTGCAAACTCTCGTCAGTAACTGCGAGGCTCGCTAATTACCATGTTTAATTTATTTAGCTTATCTAAAACCCGAAAAGTTCAGACCGTAGCGATTGTCGGTTCCTTGCTGGCAATCACGGCCATTGTCATCGGTGTCATCCGCTTTCAGGCGGCTGAAAAAGTGCCGATTGAAATTCCTAGTCCACCTCTTTTTGAGGTTCTCTTTCTCGCTCAAATTCCTAACGGTGTTAAGACCCTGGAAGGTGCCGTCCAAATTGCAGGGGATTGCCTCGACGAAAAAACCCAGGCCGAGTTCAGCTCTCGCATTAACTACGGTCGAGCTTACTGTCAGCTCATTAAGACCAACTCCGGTGCTCGTCATACTCCCGAAGACGACAAAACCTTTTTCATCGACAGTATCAGCTTTTTTAACGACGATACCCAGATTCTCTATACTATCCCAATTACTGGGGAGCGCTCCCGCTCACCGCTCCGTCTAACTGGTAACAGCCGCCTAGAAGTGACCTTTATGAAAAACGGCGAAATTACCACTAGCTTAGAAACCTTGCCGACCATCCCCTAGATCCCCCTTATCGACCGGTGGGCCAAGGATAAAATTGGGCGTCAACCCATTAACATTTTGGTGATTTTTTGCTACGCTATACCAGTAACAACGCACCTGGAAATAACTATGATCACACTTGTCGCTTTCTTAACAATCAGCCAAACCATGGTCAGCCAACCCATGGCCAACCAAACACTGGCTGGACTCAAGGCCAGATTCGAACCCGTCGTTCACGCCTCGATCTGGACGCAGGAGCGCGATCGACCAAAGCCCGACCCAAAATTGGGTAGCTTTTCTGTTAAATATGCCGTCGGCCAAGCACTCGTTGGTCACTACGGTGAGGAGAAACCCACTCCGGCTCTTTGGGCCGAGTTTCCGACTAATTCCCCCCTGACTGCCAAGCAGGTGCTGGACTACCTCACCCCCCAGACTGTCTCGGCCTATCAGATCAGCCTGTGGGAGACGAGGAAGTGGAACGGCCTGTGGCTGATCCGCTTGAAAGTTGTGTTCAGCGGGGGAGTTATCGGCCGAGTGCTGGTCCGAACCGACCAGCCGGAACAAAAACTTGAAAAGTTTGATTGGCTGTCGGCTCCGGTTTGGTCCATCCAGCTGACTGGCCCCTTTGATCCCGCCAACTCCCCTTTTTCTCGAAGCGTGATTTCGTCCCTTAGCCAGAAGTTGGCCTGGGAAGATAAGATCAAGCTGAACGGTGAGGATGTTCGGATCAACCACGTCTTCCTGATGTGCGCCCCCTGGCGCTAGTGAGAGCAAAACAAAGATCCAAAAGCTCGGGAACCACAATTCCCGGGCTTTTTTGTAATCCCCATATGCACCAACAGAAGTGTTGGTGCATTTTTATGGACGATTTTCTCGGATATTTGGGATAACTTTCTTTGATGGAATAATATTAAAAGTTAGATATCGGTTGCCAAAAAAGTTCCAGAAGAAAACTACCGCCACCGCCACTAGCTTTGACAGGTTATAATTCAGCCCCGAGCGAACTGCAAGTTGGTGCATCAGTAGTTCAGTAATAATCAGACCGATCGCCCCGATTATCGTGTATTGAACCAACCCCGCCAAATTTGATTTTTTATTAAGTCGGCGGTACGTCCAGCGGTTATTCAGCCAGTAACCGCTGACCGAGCCAACCAAAAACCCAAAAAACGTTGCCCAATAAAGAGTGAGGTGAGCATAGAGGTAAAATGCGTTAAGGGTGACGATATCAAAAACGGTAATAACCACTCCGACCAGGGCAAAACGAAAAATATCCCGATAAATTGTTCGACCCAAGTTACTGGTGCGGTAAAGCGCGAACAATTCCCGAAATGCCCGCCACACGACTTGAGGCTTAATACCGGTTTGGCTACCAACTCGGCGTGGCCGGTGGATCACCGGAACTTCCTTAAAAGAGTGACCTTGTTGCTGGAGTCTCAACAATAACTCGGCCGAGAAGGTAGCGCCGCCAGAAATAATCGTCAGGTCTTCCAGAGTGCTTCGCTTAATCAGCTTAAATGCGCAATCGATATCCTTAACTTTCAAATCAAATAAGAGACGGACTAGCAGATTCCACGCCTGACCGCTAATAATACGGATAGCAGGATCCCGTCTAGGATAGCGGTAACCGATGACAACCGAGAAATCTTCCTGAAAATGTACGAATTTTGAGAGCTCGCTTAGGTTGAATTGCCGATCAGAGTCGGAAAAGAAAACCCAGCTCTTGGTGGCTGACTGCAAGCCGTGCCAGACCGTCTGGCCGTAGCCTCGATTTTCGAGATGGGTAATTAGAAAAATCCGACCATCTTGTTCAACCATTTGACTGACCATTCGAGCCGTACCATCCCTACTGCCATCGTCGACGACGATCAGCTCTAGATCGTCCGTCAACCTATTACCAACTAATAGCGCTTGACGAAGGGTTTTGGTGATATTTTTCTCTTCGTTGTAGGCCGGAAAAACAATCGAAAGTGAGGTGAGCTTCATCCACTCAATGCGGTCAGGTCTGCCCAGTTGGGGCCAACTTTAATGTCGACAATCATCGGGACTTTTTTTACTTAACGATTTCCGAGCCGAGTTTGCGAGCTTCTTCAATGAAAAATGCCTGCCAATCGGCTGGATCTAATTTTTCAATTAAGCGCGGGTAATCTTTTAGTTCGTTAACTAACAGGAACTGGCTACCCAATTTAATCGGGTCGATCTGCCAGTCAAATTTGACTCGGGCTTTCTTGGTCAAGTCGTCAATGCTGAAATTGTGTTGACAACAGATCATATATAAGTCGGTGAAGTCACGAGCCCGAGGATTTTGATAAATTGTAAAGAGTTTGTTAGTAGCAATGTCGACTAGACTGTCGACCCTGATTCCGTCCCTGAACATCGGTTTCTCAATCGGTGGAAAGGGGAAGTAAGTAAATTCTGTTTTCAATTTCTCGTCGGGAAAGTCCAAGAAAAATAGGTTTCGATTGAAACTAGTATTGCTCTCAACCTTTTCGTAGCCCAATCTTTCTTTAATTGAGCGCAAAAAGACTGCGATTATTTCTGGGTCGACCGACTCGAGACTAAAAAAATCCAGGTCCTCCGAGTAACGATACGGAATGTAGTATTCGGTCAAAGCCGTCCCGCCAGAAAGGTAGAATTGGCTGACCAGACCTTTCTGCTCGGCCAGGAGTTGTAAAAACTTTCGTTGGCGATCGGTGAGAATTTTCGAACTCATCGCTTCGACAGCAGGAATTGGAGATAACGTTTTTTAGCTGGGTCGAGGATTAATTTCGGTAGGGCTTGCCGCAACTCGTCGGCACTGATTTTCTCACCTTCCAGGCCGAAATTAATCAGCTGTTCCAATCGCCAGAGTCGGTATTTGGCTGGATCTTTTTTTAGGGTTACTTCATCAACTGACCAATTACGCATCTTGCCCTGATTGTACCTTAAATATGGGTAGCTAGCTATATTTCGGCTTGCCCGACGAAGCCTAGGCGCAGTCGGGGTGGTGTTGAAGGTCTGCCCAATTCGGGCCGGTTTTGATATCGGCGATTAGCGGCACGGACAGTTCGGCGATATTAGTCATGACTTTTTTGACCGCCGTTGCCAGTGCTTCTTCTTGCCCTTTTTCAACCTCAAATAACAGTTCATCGTGAATTTGTAGTAGCATGGTTGCTCCGGTCGGCAGGACTTTAGCCACCGCCACCATCGACAGCTTCATCAGGTCCGCCACCGTTCCTTGACAGGGGTGATTGGTCGCCATTCGTTCAGCCGCCGAGCGGAGCATCATATTGGGCGAGTGAATATCGGGCAGATAGCGACGGCGCCCAAAAAATGTGTCAACGAAACCCTCCCCACGAGCCTGGTTTTTCATTTTGGCAATGAAATCTGACACGCCGGGGAAGGTAGTAAAATATTTGTCGATAAATTCTTTGGCAGCAGCGACGGGAATACCCAGGTCGTTAGCCAGAGCGCTTGAACCTAGGCCGTAAATAATGCCGAAATTAATTGCCTTGGCACTACGACGATCGACCATTAATTTTTCCGCCACCTGGGCGTGAAAATCTTCGCCAGAATGAAAAGCGGCGATCAGCCCCGGATCCTGGCAGAGATGAGCTAGCACTCGTAGCTCGGCTTGCGAGTAGTCGGCGCCGAGAAAAACTTTGCCCTCGTCAGCCACAAAGGCTCGACGAACTTCGTTTCCCAGATCAGTCCGGATCGGAATGTTTTGCAAATTCGGGTTATTCGAACTCATCCGGCCAGTCGCCGCTCCGATTTGACTAAAGCTGGTGTGAACCCGCCCCTTTTTGTCTATCTGGTTTGGCAGGGTATCAACGTAAGTATTGAGTAATTTAGCTAGCTCGCGATACTCCAAAATTAGCTTGATCGCCGGGTGCTTGTCGCGCAATTTCATCAAACTATCGGCGTCGGTTGAGTAGCCGGACTTTATTTTTTTTATCCCAATTACCGGCAGATTCAATTTGTTAAACAAAACGTCTTGAAGTTGCGCAGGCGAAGCAATATTAACCCCTTCACCCAGTTCTTTAGCGGCTTCTTTTTCTATTTCTTTCAGGCGCAAGGTCAGCTTCTCGCCCAGGACTTTGAGATATTTTCGATCGACTTTAATACCAACTGCTTCCATCTCCGCCAATATTGGCAGTAACGGCATCTCGATCTCATAAAAAACCCGCTTCAAATGCGCTTCTTCCAGCAACGGACGAAACTTCTCGTATAGCTTATATGTTATAAGCACATCCTCGCAGGCATAGGCCGCTAGATCCTCAAGCGGAGCGTCAGTCATGACACTGTCTTTTTTGCCTCCCAAAATTTGCAGGGTTGGGATTTTTTTGAAGTTCAGCTCGGTCATCGCCAAATCATCAAGTCGATGGGAGTGAGCCGTCGAGTTGACTAGTTGGGAAGCAATCATCGTGTCGAACCAGACATTGTTAACGGTAATGCCGACTCCTAAGAGAGAACGTAGGTCATATTTGAGGTTGTGACCGATTTTCTTACTGTTGTTGCTCAAGATTGCCTGAACTGATTTGCGAACCTGCTCGATTGGCAGACCCTCTTTATAGGTTGGCGCTAGAGGGAGATAAGCTGCCTTATTTTGACTCCAGGCAAAACCAATACCGATAAGATCCCCGTCAATATCTACGGTTTCTGTATCAATACAGAGAATTGGTTCTTTCTGGATAGATTCTGCTAGTTCTTCCCAACGCTCCAGGGTCGTAATAGCCTCGAAGGGGAGGGTGGGAAGAAGCTTCTGGCTGCTGTCCGCCAGCTGGCGGACTGGCTCCTGGCTCCCAAAAGCTAGGGGCAAGTTGCCAGGAGCTAGTTGCTGGCTTGGGAGCTTGGCGAGCAAGCTTTTGAAACCCAATTCTTGGAAAAGCCCGACCACTTTGGAAAAATCAAAGTTGGCGACATCGGCAACTTTGAGATCTAGATCAATATCTAAATCCAACCGAATCGCCGCCAAACGACGGCTCATCATCACCGTTTCTTTATTATCAGCCAAAATCTGTCGGGGACGGTCTTTGAGCTCATCCAAATGCTCGTAGATATTCTCGAGATTGTGATACTTCTCTAGTAACAGAGCGGCAGTTTTAGGACCGATGCCCGGCGCGCCAGGGATATTGTCGGACGAGTCGCCGCTCAAGGCCTTGTAGTCGACAATTTGCTCGGGGAAAACCCCCATTTTTCCAAAAACATCCTCGCGATGATAGACCAGTGTGTCGGTGACACCGCGGCGCAGGGAATAGACCGAAACCGAGTCGTTGATCAACTGCAAGGCGTCGTTATCGCCGGTAACGACGACTGTTTGCAGTCCTTCTTTAGTGGCAATAGCGGCCAGCGAGCCGATCAGGTCGTCGGCTTCGACACCCTTTTGTTCAAAAGCGGGGATGTTCAAAACATCGACAATCTGTCGGACACGGGGAAATTGGTCGATCAGAGCGATGTCAGTCTCCTTACGATGGGCTTTATAGCCGTCAAAAATCTCATTGCGAAAAGTTTCCCTGCCAGCATCAAAACAAGCGACGACATAGTCAGGCTTTTCGTCTTTTATTGCTTTTAAAAGGGCGTTAGCAAAGCCGTAAACGGCGTTAACCTCCTCGCCCCTCGGCGTCGTCAGCGGTGGGAGCGCATGAAACGATCGGTGAATCAGGGCGTTAGAATCCAGAAGTAAGATTTTAGGCAGAGCCTTTGACATTTAAGTTGAAGATACCCGAGAAACCTAAAATTGGCGAGGATTAGTAGGTATCAAATTAACATTTACCGATAAACATCCTTGCGATGGCGGATGCGTAAAATTCGTAATTCTTTACCGATTTGCTTAACCAGAATTCTATAAACACCGAAACGAAAGCGATGCGTTGCCTCGTTGTGTTGGGTTAACGGTTTTGCGTAATCGAGCGGGGTTTGGTTCGACTGCCAATAAAGTAGTTTATCTTTGAGACCAGACTGGATTTTTTTAGGCAGTTTCTCGACGTCGCGCCTGGCCGACTCGGCGAACGTGAAGCGCATTTAATCGGAGGAGGCAAAGACTTCCTCAAGCGAGTAGGCTTTTTCCTGGGCGGCTTGGCGCAAGGACACTTGAAATTCTTTATCCTGACTTTCAATTAGGTCTTCGAGGTAATCTAAATCAACTAGCGCCAGATCGGGCCGGCCCCGCTTGGTAATTACCGCGACGTTCTTGCCGCCACGGACGGCCAAGGCAATCTCGGCGTAGTTAGTTCGCAACTCTGTGGCATTTACTACTTTAGTCATAGTTAAAATGTACATTTGAAACGTATACTTGTCAAGGGGCTTGACAGCGACGAGGGGGGGGTAATGTCAAAGTATGGGAGTGAGACGAACGATTATTTGGGCGATTGTGGCATTACTGATTGGAGTGACGTTAGGCTTTGGTTTACGAGCACCAATTGCTAGTACTTTGAATCTTGAGGCGCAGCGAGCTGAACCAATATTACCGAGTTGGGATGTGAAACAAATATGTAAACCACCGAAGATTTGGACCGGTAATGGTTGCGCTGACACTAACTCCTGGACCGTCGCTGATTGGGCTTTCTTTTCTAGATGTCTCAATAATGCAATGGGCAATCCGCCACCAGAGCACCCGAATTACGCCATTACTCCGGACGAATACACCAGTTGCGTTAGGCAGACCGAAGGTGGCAAAGGCCGCTAGCGGCCAAGCAACCAATCAAATCTTTCGGTGCCGACATCCGCTCTCCAATCCAGCTCACCACCAACTAGCTCTGGCGTGGCTTTATCTAAAATTGCCTCGAGACTGTCGACGTTATCCATTGGGCTTATTATACACACCGGTCATCGATTATCTTTTCTAACCCCGTGGTAGTACTTGACAAAATAGTAGTACATAGCATAGTGGTAGTATCAATGGAAACAAGAATCACCAGAAAAGGCCAGATTACTATTCCAGTTCAGTTTCGTCGTCAGCTCGGCTTGAACGAGGGGGACACATTGAATGTCACCCAAACCGACGGCAAGAAGCCCGAGTTGCGCCTTACGCGCTCTTCTAACTTTGAGAACCTGTTAGGGGTAGCTAAGAGTCCGAAAAAATATAATAAAAAAGAGATTGAACGGGTGGTTACACGAGAGCGGATCCGAGATTGGGTTCTAAAAGAAGAACGCTGCAAGTAACTCATCATGACCACTACGCCCAAACGGTCCCCGCGGCTGGCTTCGCCGATCATCATCGTTGATACCAATATCGTTATTCGCTATCTAACTGGCGACGATATGGTGAAAGCGGAAAAGTTTCGTACTTACCTGCGAAAAAACAGAAATTTATTCGTCAGCGACACTGTTTTGGCTGAAATCTATTTTGTATTAACTAAATACTATGAGTTTAGTCGTCAAAAAGTCCTATCCTGGCTGACCGATCTTATTTGTCATCCGAACATCCGATGTAACGAGAGTTTACTGAAAGAAACGATCAAAATAGTGTCCGAATATAATGTTAGTTTTGTGGATGGCTTTGCTGCGGCCCTTGCCCTTGATCAGGCGGATGGGCGACTTTTGACTTACGATCTGGCCTTGGGTAAAATCGCCGGCATAAAGCGAATCGAGCCCTAGATATTAGATCCGGTACTTCTGGAGCAGTTCTTCCAACACCTGGCGGTCGGAGAATGGTACGAGTTTGTCGCCAACGGCCATAACTTTTTCTGCTCCTTTGCCGGTAACTAGCACGACATCTTGCGGCCGAGCCATTTGGCAGGCCTTAGCGATCGCCTCTTGGCGATCCGACACTCGCCACCACCAGATATCTTCGCCGTTGTCTTTGTATTTGAATGGCAGATCGCCCTCCTCCGTACCCGCTTTTTTGACTTTATAGCGGCCACCGTGTTTCGGTCGGCCACGAGGCACGCCAGCGGCTACCTCGTCAATAATAGTATTAGGGTCTTCGTTGTACGGATCTTCGTTGGTGACAATGACATAGTCGGCGTAGCGGCCAGCTAGCGCGCCCAGAATCGGTCGCTTGGTTTTATCCCGCTCACCGGTAGCACCGAGCACCGAAATTAGTTTGCCGTGCACAGCTGGTTTAATCGTCTCGTAAACTTTTTGCAGAGCGTCCGGTGTATGAGCGTAATCAACAATCGCCGTAAAGGCCTGACCGCAGTCAATTACTTCCATCCGGCCCGGCACAGGCTGAACAACTCGTAGCCCTTCAACGACTTCTTCGGGCGACAGCCCCAAGCCCAAACCAACTCCCGCGGCAGCTAAGGCATTGGCGACATTAAATTCACCCGGCAGGGGAATAGAGATACTGGCTTGGTGACCACGAGCCAATAGAACGAAGTCGGTCCCGCCCGCTCGCTGGTAAATTTTCTTGCCAACCAGGTCGGCGTTGGATTTTAAGCTGTAAGTGACGGTACGGTTGGCGCTATGTTTAAGGAAATACTCACTTGAAGGATCGTCAATGTTAATAACTGATAACTGCGGCCGGTGAGCAAAAAGCCGTTCCTTGGCCTGGCGATATTTTTCCATCGTCTGGTGATAATCAAGGTGGTCGTGAGTCAAGTTTGTGAAAACAGCGACGGTGAAGGGAATACCCCACAATCGATGTTGATCTAATCCAATCGAAGTAACCTCAATTACAGCATCTTCACAACCGGCCTTAACCATCTGAGCCATCAATTTCTGTAACAAAAATGGGCTGACGGTAGTCATTTTAAGGTTGTTTTCCGTTACCTTATCGCCGATTTGAAAGTCGACTGTCGTCGCCATGCCGACTTTACGGCCACCAGCTTGCAAAACAGAGGTTATTAAGTGAGCAGTGGTGGTTTTACCGTTAGTACCAGTTATACCAATGACCCGCAGTTTCCTGGCCGGAAAACCGTAAAGCAATGCGGCAATCATTCCGCGACTCAAATGATATAGGTTGATAAACCATGGTGGCGATATTTTTCTTAGATAGTTTTTTAAAGTCCGCATTGTAATTTCTAATTTCAAATTTCTAATTTCCAATGAATGTCCAATGCCCAAATATCACAATTTAAAATTGGACAATTGGGATTTGTTTGAAAATTGAAAACTGAAAATTTAAAATTCTGTATCGGCCTCATTTAACGGTTTTCCTTCTGTGCTTCTCTGCTAGCCGATACAGTCTATACCAAATGGGCGAATGAACCAAGTCCCACGAGCCAAGCAACCGAACCGACTGGCCACCGAATTGAGTTTTGAAGCGAGTTAAGCCGGAATGAGGATGAGAACTCAAGTTAGCTACTAGCTTCTGGCTACTAGCTTCTGGCTGGAACTGGCTAGTTGCTAGACTGCCAGTGGCTAGTTGCTCCATTGGGGCTATTGCTAATAGGTCATAAATAGCGCAGCCGTCCTGCTTAGCCCGTTTGATCGCTTCCCAGTGCGCCAGGTACGGTGCCATCAGACTTCTATCTCCGCCCGAGCCGCCGTAAAGGTAGCTGCAAACCCCACCGTAAAAAGATAGTAGTAGCGCAGATAGCGGCTCGCCGTCTTTCGAAACTACGACGATTTCTCCGGCCTTATTCTCCTCTAGGGTTTTAGCCAGTCTCTGGAAATACGGTAGGTCACGACCCTGAAAATCGGCTCGTTTGGCAGTTTGACCATATAGACCGAAGAGTATCTGAATCGATTGATCGGTAATCCCCCACTTAATTTCAAGGCCGTGTTTCTTGGCGACACCGATGTTGTAACGCCCTTTTGGCTTCATGTCCTTCAGTAGCTCTTCTTCCGATTTGTCGAGCATGACCCACTGACGGTACTCCGGCTGAACATCTTCGAATGCCTTGACTAAACCGGCGTGGAGTAGCTTGTTAGCGTGCTCCGGCGTCCAAAACTCCAGGAATTCAAACCGGGTGAATATTCGGCCTTTTGGCGGTTTCTCGTCGTCCTTTCTGGAAATGTAAATGGCCTGATCGTCAAACGGTATGCCATGCTCTAAATCGAGCGGAATCTCGGGAAAATACAGGATCGATCTACCAAATGGCAATTGCCGAGTCAGGCCGTAGAGATTACCGTACTTCTTTGATTGCCAACCGCCATCCTCCTTGAACTTGGCCCAGAAGTCGGTTTGTAAGATCGACTTGAACATGTGTCAAGTATACCTGTAATCGATTAGAATGGCTCTATGAAAAGAAAACTTTTCTTTCTCGCACCGAGGTGCTCGAAATGAGAATACTGGCGATTGAAACAAGTTGCGATGAAACAGCGGCCGCCATTGTTGAGGCTACAGATGATGGGGAGATCAATATTTTAACTAACATCGTTGCCTCACAGCTTAAGACCCACGCTAAGACTGGTGGGGTTATTCCCGATGTCGCCGCCCGAATGCACACCGAGGCGCTGACTCACGTCCTTGACCAAGCCACCCGGGGCAAGAAACTCGATTTTGACGCTATTGCCGTCACGAGCGGCCCGGGTCTGATTGGGTGCTTGCTAATCGGTCAGTCGGCCGCTAAAACTATCGCTCAAGTGACCGGCAAACCTTTTTACCCGATCAATCACCTCGAAGGACACCTGTACAGCGCTTGGCTGGCGCCAAGCCAGGAACTAGGAGCTAGGAACTTGGAACTAGATGGAAAACTAGTACCTAGTCCCCAGTGCCCAGTCCCCGCCCTGCCTGCATTGGTCGTCATTGTTTCGGGTGGGCATACCGAACTCGTTTTGATGAAAGAACATTTATCGTACGAGGTGCTA
>CAYHNZ010000004.1:0-46517 GCA_964358205.1 uncultured Candidatus Saccharibacteria bacterium
TAACCATCACTTGCTGTAGTCTAGTTCTTGTGATGATTCAAGACAAGGAACACCCCGGAGTACTGGTCTACGCCCTAGTGTTCTTTCTGTTGCTAACTCTGGTGTCTTACCTGTTACTACAACAATATCTCGAGGCGGATCAGGTTAGCCAAAGCCAACCCCAGTTAATCTCCCCCGCTCTCGACATAAACGATATTTTTAAGTAAAAAAGAGCGGCGGAGGTGCTTATGCACGTCCGCCGCCGGTGTTCAGGGGTTAGGTTGTCTCCTACCAGCTGTCCCAGGCGTCGCCTTGGTTAGGCTCAACATTGCCACGTCTCAGGTCGAGACAGAAATTCTTAATCGCTTCCAGGTCATTCGACACAACCTCAACTTCGGTGTCGATTGAGCCATCTTTGTTGTAGCCCCTTGTCCTGTCGACGAGTGCCGTCAGAGATTCCTGGTGGTAAAGTCCACACGTGGGACCATCGCCAACGACCGTGAAGGCAAATCGCCACCGACCTGCTCTGACCCCTTCGATCTCGCTGAGATCGTAGTTTTTCATGAACTGAACCACGAGCCAGAAATCGGCTGATTTCTGGTCTTGGCCGAGCTGGATGTGAAATGGGCAGGGTAGTTGCTTGTAGCCGTTTGGCGTCAGTTCCAACCACTTTCGGTTGATGACGGCTTCAAGGCTGAGTTCGCAACGAAGTGTTCCTTTTTGTAAAAATACCATTGTTTTTCTTTTATCGTCCGCCCAAACTGGCACGGAAGATCTCTTGATTCAACGACCACTCGCCAAATCAAGGAAACTATACCATATACAGCGGTATAAGTCAAGGGTTTTAGGCCAGATTTACTGAAGTCTAAAGGCGAAAATCCGAAGTCTAGCTATCAAGGCTAAAGCGACAAGTCTGAAGTCTGATTTAAAGCTAAGGTAACAAGTATCAAGTTTTGGAATCGAGACACCTAAGACTTTTAACTTAAGACTTAATTCAGACTTGAGCCTTCAGACTTGAAACTTTGACGCTCGTCAGCCTAAAGTCACTTCCACAAAATGGCTGCCGCCGGCGAACGGGCGAATGACATTGCCGGTCAGGCGGACGCCGTCAACAATAATCCGGTCGATGCCTTTGGAAACTCGAAAAGGGTTGAGTATACGAATGTGATAATCGGCGTCGCGGAACCGTCGCGTCACTTCGACCTGCCGCCAATCTTTGGGTAAGCAAGGATCAATTTTCAGTCCACCCAGAACCGGCTGAACGCCGAGAATATAATCGAGACAGCCTCGCCAGAACCAGGAAGCCGAGCCGGTCGCCCAAGCAAAAGAACCGCGACCAAATTCCGGATGTTCTGGTCCGTAAACAAATTCGGCGTAGACATACGGCTCGATTCTATAAATTTCCGGATCTGCCACGCGGTAAGTAAAATTAGTTTCTTGCCAAAACTTGAAAGCCTGATCACCGCGGCCAAGCATTGCTTCAGCGATCACTGCCCATGAAACCGGATGGTTGAAAATGGCGCCGTTTTCTTTCGTGCCCGGGGCAAACTGTGAAATGACGCCGTATTTTTCCTCCGGGTGCTGAAAGGCCGGCAGGAAAATCGCTGGGCCGTATTTGGTGTTGAGCCGTTTCCAAACCGCATCCATCGCTTTTATGCCCCGCTTTTCGTCGGCCACGCCCGAGAGGACCGCCCAAGTTTGGGCACTGATATCAATTTTTTGATAGCGATTCTTTTTTGACCCAAGCGGGGAGCCGGAATTAGTCGTGGAACGGATATACCACGAGCCGTCCCAAAAGTATTTATTGATCGAGTCTTTAATCTTGTCGTAAGTCTGTTGATACTTGGCCACCAGAGCGTGCTCACCGACACCTTCCAAAATTGGTGCCATTTCTCGCAAGTTGTAACAGATCTGGCAGGCGACCATCTGCGACTCACCCCCGCCCTGACGCTCGGGGTTGAAAGCGTCGTTCCAGTCGGCAGTCAAACGATACGGCAGGTGTCGTGGCGACAGATGCTTCAAACTATACTCAATCGCCCTGATTAAATGCTGTAAAACCGTGCCCGAACCGGAATCATAGTAGGGTATCGTCTCTTTTAGGAATCCTAAATCACCAGTTTCCTTCAAAAAGAAAATCGCCGAAAGCACCAGCCACTGCGGATCGTCAGAGTGATTAGTGACCTTTCCTTCGCGGGTTAGCTTGTCCCAATTATGAACCGTTCGTCCCTCCTTGAGTTGGAAACCAAGCAGGTTTTTCAGCTGCTGTTTGGCCAAAACAATGTCGTTTGGCATAACGCCGATAATGTGTTGGCACATATCGCGAAAACCGATCGTTGCCGAGCCACCGCCGATGTAATACGAGTCCATCAACGACCAATTGGCAGTCACCCAGGCCTGATACTTATTCCAGTAGTTAAACGAAATATCGAAGGCTTCTTCGGGGGTTTTGGCGACGGTTTTAGCGTTGTAGGAATTCCAAAAATTTTTAACTGCGGCGAAGGCGGCGTCGATCTCGCCAGGCCGTTTATACTTGTCGACAATCGCTTTGGCTCGTCGTTCACCAGTTGCCATCGCCTGATTAAAACTCTTCGATTCAGGCTTGGTTTCGACAGCGCCGAGAATGGCATTGAGATTGGTCGTGGCGCCAGCACTAAGGATTATATTTTTTTGCAAAACGCCGACAGCCCGATGTCCCAAGCCCTGACTACGGGAACATTTACCGTCGACCACTGCTTGGGGGCGAATGATGTCGCCGTAGACTCCGGTAAACTTGTCCTTTTGACAATCAAAACTATCAACTTTATGATCGAGGGCAAAGTAAGCCACTTTGTCCCAGAACAACCCAGTTTCGCTGGCTGTTTCCCAATGCCTTTTCCCAGCAAAAATAATATCATTTTTAAATTCGGTGTGGTTAAAAAGATCGTTGAAACTGGCTTCCTGGGAATTGCTTTTTTGCTGACCCAAACTCCACTCGACGAAAAAGAAAACGCTCAAATTTCGCCTTTTATCGCCCGAATTAGTCAGTTTTGTTTGCCATATTTCACAATTATCGCTTTGGGGCACGAAGAACAGTACCGAGCCATCGATGCCATTGTTAGCTGATTCAATAGCGGTGTAGCCAATGCCATGTCGAGCCTCAAAATGATCAGGCTTTTTCATCACCGGCTGCCAACCTAAACTCCAAAATTCGCCACTGTCGTTATCCCGAATATAAATATAGCGACCTGGCCGATCTTCAATGACAACATCGCCCGGTATTTTGCGGGTAATATGGTTGTAGCCAGCGTCACCAACAAACGAATAACCGCCGCCCGTTTGGGAAATCTGGGCGACATACTCGCCGTTAGTCACAAAATTTACCCACGGCCGCGGCGTATCAGGCCGATGAATAATAAACTCATCACCAGTTTTCGAAAATTCGCCGTATGGTTCTATCTAATCCCTCCAGGATTTATCATAACAAGGCCAATTGACTAAGAGAAATGTTCGGCTATTTTACTCGAGAAGAAACCAACAATGGCTGTCGAACACTTTCCAGTAATACGTCGTGATTAACCCGAGAGGTAATAGTTGGGTCGGAACTCCGTTGAATTAGGTCACTCACGACGTTGGCTAAGAGCTGCTTGTAGCGATAGTCTTTGGTTTGGTCGTCGTCAAGTTCATACTGACTTTTCCCATCGGAAATAATCATTCGCTCGGGTAACCAACCAAATGTTGTGATAGTGCCCCTTTCAAATAGATACTTTGTCTCAACTGATTCTTGTTGGTTACTGACATCTAGATTTGCCGAAAGAGTCGCTTTAACGGTAGGGAAATCAAGCTCAATGAGATGAGCATGACCAGGTTTTTGTTGGCAATGAAATTCGATCGGCTTCTCCCCGACAATATAGTTGTAAAGGTCGATAAAATGACAGTAGGTATTTAAGAAGAATCCGCCGCTGGTACTACTGTCCCAATACCAATGATCCTCGGGGTACCCCGCCATCAGGGCGTGGGTAACGATTTCTTTCAGTTGCCCAAATTTTCCCTCCTCAATGACTTTCTTTATCTGTTGGTGAAATGGGTGGTAACGTAAAATGAGGTTGGCCGCTAAACTTTTGCCTTTACTTTCGGCCAGCCCAATTAATTGTTTGGCGTCGGCCACGGAAAACGCAATTGGTTTTTCAACCAGAACATTTTTCTCGTTTTCCAACGCTTCCATTGCTAGCTGAAAATGAGTATTGGGCGGGGTAAGAATGATGGCTATATCGACAGAGTCTAATTCAAATAGCTCGGTCGGGCTTTTAGCAACAGTCGCAATCTCCTGTTGCTGGGCAACTCTATTGGCCTGTTCAACGTCAAGATCGGTAATGGCTACAACCTCTACATTGGGCAGAAACTGTCGGTAAGCCCTCAGACACATTTCGGTAAATGCCCCGGCACCGACGAATCCCAACCGAGTTTTGCTCATCCTAATTGCTGGAGTAGTTCAACAAATCTTTGACGGGCTAATGGCAAGGCTTGGCGGGCCTCTTGGATGGCGGCCGGTTTTTCACCTGGTCGAGGCTGGTCGTAGTAGTCGTACCACTCGGCGAAACTACTCAAGAGACGAGCGGCCATCATTTTGGCAACTTGGACGGTCTCGTTTTTTTCCGCTTCCGTCTGGCATTGATCGAACATTGCCTTTAGCAGGGCCCGACCCAATTCGGGTCGATCGTAAGCAAAGCTCCAAACAGTCATCCAATCAATCGCCTTTGGCCCCCAAGCCGCCTCGCCCCAATCGATCACGAAGAAACCATTTTGACCCTGTAGAATATTGGCTGGTGCCAGATCGGTATGAATAATGCTGCTACTTTCACTGACTGACAGCGGCTGGCTTAAAATTAGCTTAAGAGTATTAAGCATCTCCGGACCAAGGTGTTTACTCACAAACCCCTCTCTTTGGTTAAATTCTTTGAGCCACTGGGCTTGCCAGTCCCGATGGTTAAGTAGAGCTCGGTTGACACCTTGACTCATTTGATCGAGCGCCTGACGCAGCTCGACCACAAATTTTATCAATTGAGTGGAGTCAATTTCTGATCTGAACGAATGGTTACCGACCGGAGCACCCGCTAATTCTAACCGAAGGATCCACTCCGGCGGCGAATCGAAATTCACCTTGATGGTCTTTTGCGCCGGGAGGCCGCCTTGCGCCAACCAGTCATTGATATGACGCGCGACAGTTTCGCTTTGAATAAATTTTTCTCGCGGATTAACCTGGCCAGGTGTCCTAACTTTTAGCCGGACGGGTATTTTTTTACCTTCTTCGTCCTGGACGCCAGCGATGAGAATTTTGTGAGCAGGCAGGACTCGCCAGGTAGAAAAATGGAGGTTTTCGAGGGGAGTGACATGGAGACTGGCCAAAATACTTGGTACAGCTCGGATCAGCTCCTCGTTAGTTAGTTCGGTCATTTTTAGTTAGCTCTGCAATACTTAAATAGGCCAATAAATAGGTAACAATCGACTCTGCGCCTTGATTCTTATTGACCCCACCGGGCGTTACGGCGTCGTATATGCCACCCGTTGTCTCGTCAATTAAGGATTTTTCCTGGGAGTTGTTCCCCTTATACCAGCCAAACCAATCGCTAGCGACATTCAAGTACTTCTGAGTGTCCGTTAACAGATAAAGTTCCGTCGCCGCTAAAACCATATCAGCTGCTTCTAGCGGCTGTTGGTCATAGGTGGCTTTTTGGCCATTTTTGAAAAACCAGCCATTTTGGCCAACGGGCGAAGGCTGACCGTTGAGACGGCAGAGACTATCAAGCCAATCGAATGATTTGATCGCTACTTCGCCTGCTGTCTGGTCTTGAAGAATTCGGGCAGCTCGCGCTAGGGCGTACGGCAAGATACCATTGGCATAAAAAAGTCCGTCCTCAAACCATAACCAGTCGTCAGTCGATTGATTATTGAAGATGGCCACTAGTTTGTCGGTCCAACGCTTAGCCTCATCTAGCTTACCTGCCGCCAGTAAGCCGAGCAAAATGTAGGCCTTCGTTCGAACATGGGGATGATCAAGGTGTTTTTCGATCGAGGCTCGGCTAAATATTTCATTCGCTTTTTCCGTCAGCTCTTTATCGGCATGGCTGGCCATCACTTCTCCTAGCACCCAAATTGCCCGGCCGATTGAGTCTTCTGATCCTTCCGATTCGAGTAATTTCTCGGAAAAGCTTAAAAAGTTGTGAAAGCTACCCCCCTCTTTCTCAACTCGTTGCAGATAATTAAAATAGACTTCTGCCAAACTTAAAACTGAAGCGTCCTGAAAAAGGCGATAGTGCCAGAGGCAAACAATTAGAGCCCGTGCGTTATCATCGATTGAGTAGCCGTGAGCCGGATCGGGGACATCGAAATCGGCGTGTTGGATAACGCCGGTCGGTGTTGTTAGTCGTTTCAAATGGCGTAGACCTGGGGGATCACGAAACAGGTCAAGAAAGTTATTTTTCATGCTCTTTGGCCACGATCTCAAAAAGTTCCAGATGTCGCAAAGCAACATTAGGCCAAATCATACTCCGCCCATAGGCGTAGGCCCTCTGGGACATCTTCTGGGTGCCTTCCGGATCACTAAGCAACTGATTTATTTTTTTGGCCAGATCGCGATTGTCCAGGGGCTTACAGATAACTCCCCTACCGTCAGCTAATACTTCTTTGGCATAAACATAGGGTGTTGAGACACAGGGTCGGCCGGCACTAACCGCGTAAGACAGGGTCCCGGAAGAAACCTGATCCAAGTTGGGATAGGGAGTAACATAGATATCCGTTGCCCGGAGGTAGCTAACAATCTCGTCAAGAGTTAGGTAACGATTGACGAACTCGACGTGATCTTCCAACCCCAGTTTTTTAATCAGCTCTTGTAAGCTCTCTCTATAAATTTCTCCTTCCTGGCGCAAAACGACCGGATGAGTTTCGCCTAAAAGTAATAGCTTAGTTTGTGGATTATTCTTGATGACTGCCGGTAGTGCTTCGATGGCATATTCGTAGCCTTTAGAGCGGCTGAACAAGCCAAAACTGGAGATGATTGTCGAATTGGCGTAACCAAGTTTCTTTTTGTAGGGAGCACTTGGCCCAAAAGGGATATCTGGTACGCCGTGAGGTATAGTAACTATCTTATTGGGATCGACGCCGTAATATTCACTAAGGAGTTTACCGGCAGCTTCGACAATCACAATCAGTGCCGCCGCTTTTTTAGACATTTCCTTGACGATTTTAACCATTTTTGGCTCGGGTTTTTGCAAAACAGTATGAAAACAAATAATAATCGGCTTGGTGATTCGCTCCATAAAAGGCAGAACGTACTCGCCTTGAGTGCCACCAAAAATACCAAACTCGTGCTGAAGAACGACCACGTCGGCACTCGATTGATTGATATAATCAGCTGCTTTTAGCCAAGTACTTAAATCCTCCTGATCGATTTTGTATTTGACCTCCCAGGGGTAGGTTCGATGCTCACCACCCGAATGTTCGTCGTCGATGGCGATGATGTCAGCTAAATAGTAGGGATTAAGGATGTTGATGGCTTTGGTTATGGCGCGAGTGTAGGTAGCGATGCCGCACTCACGAGGAATGTAAGTGGAAACATAAATCGCTCGAACTTTTGGTTCGGTGGCAGCTAGTTGAGCAGCTAATTTTTGTTGTCGTAATAATGCTGGTGTCATATCTCAATGGTTAGTTGTGCCCACATTGTAGAGTAATTAGTACGCCTAATCAATCGACCTGATGCTTTCCGTTGAGGTAATCAGCCGCCACTTCCGGACTAAAGACATCGATCACCACACCGCTACCCATCTCGTAGCCGCCAAAATTACCTAATCTTGGAGCGATCTCGAGATGCCAACGGTAGTACTCGGCTTCTTCAAGCGAGTTAGGCGCCGAGTGAATATAAAAGTTGAGCGCCGGCTCGTTAAGAGCGCTGTTGATTTTAGCCATTGTTTTAGCCAAAACGGGGATCAACCCAGCCAGCTCGGTGGCGGAAATTTTGTCGAAGCGGCTGGTTTGGTATTTCGGCACAATCCAAGTTTCAAACGGAAATCGAGCGGCGTACTGGACAAACGCAATGTATCGGTCGTTTTCGGCGACAATCCTTTTGGCGAATTTCTGTTCGTGGGCGACTAGATCGTCAAAAGGGCTCCGGCTATTCATCTCAAGATACCGCTGGCACTCGGCTAATTCGCGAGTAATCAGGTTTGGAATAATATTGGATGAGAAAATTTGGGCGTGGGGGTGGATGATCGAAGCGCCGGCGGCTGACTTTTCATTATAAATTGCCATGGTGTACTCGTTGTTGCAAAGTTTATCGAAATGTTCGTAGCGTTTCTTAATTATTACCAATAAATCTCGCCAGGTACTGTGATCAAATTTTGGTAGCGGTTGGTCGTGGTCTTTGATAATTATTACGTCGTGTCCACCAAGTGATGGTTTGGCTAAGAAAAAATTGTTTTCAACTTTATATGAGCGCTCGCTACAACGCGAAGGATCTTCAACGAAAGCAGGGAATTTATTCGGGATGACATAAACTAGTTCTGTCTCGTAGTGCTTAAGGCGATCCTTGGTGTAGTTATCGTTATTAACGCAGAAAGGGCAATTCTCTTTGGAGGTTGGAGTTGGTTGGCTGGCGACGACAAACTCACTCGGTCGTTTCGCTCGCTCCGGTGCAATCACTACCCAATCCCCAGTAATTATATTCTGTCGCAATTGAGGCATCACACTTTCAGTGTAACTGAAAGTAATTAACAATTTTCAATTTTCAGTTTTCAATTAATGACTCAATTCTCAATATTCAAAAAATGATCAATTAATCATAAAAAAATTGAAAATTATGACATTGAAAATTCACTGAAAATTGAAAATTCGAAAATTGAAAATTGTCTCAAGTCATAAAGACTTGAGAAAGGGCGATTGCCACCGCATCGGCGGCGTCGTCGCCGAGTTTCTTTTTCTCGTCGATATTAAAATAATGACGGACAAAATTTTGGACATCTTTTTTCTTGGCTTTGCCGTTGCCGAGCAAAACTTTTTTCAGCCGCAGCGGCGCAATTTCCACAATCTCGATATTGGCCTGGGCCGCCGCCAACAAAACCACTCCCCGGGCCTGACCGACGGCAAAAGCCGTTTTGGCGTTGTTGGCAAAAAATATCATTTCGATGGCAATCAAATCCGGCTTGATTTCGTTAAAGCGCTTGACCATCTCGTAGTATATAAAGGAAAGCTTCTGCGGTTCCGGCGAATTCGGCGTCGTCACAATGCAGTCGTAGTGAATCAGCTGCGGCTTGTCGTCGATAATCTCAATCAACCCCAAACCCAATCTCCCCGACCCTGGGTCAATCCCCAAAATTCGCTTCCCCCTCATCAGCATCCAAGTGTACTTGGATAATTTTCAAGTATCAATTTTCAGTTTTCAAATAATTTCCAATTTCACAATTTCCAAAAAGACTTGACAGCATCAAGGGGGGGGCTACTGTCAAAGTATGGGTGTGAAACGAACGATCATTTGGGTTGCACTGGCGCTTTCTATCGGTATCTTGGTTGGCTTTGGATTTCGAGGTCCTATTGCCAACCTTCTCAATATTAACGCTCAAGGAACGACGGCAAATTTTGGCCTCATCGTCGGTAATCCCGAACAAAAATGCAAGCCACCCAAGATCTGGACTGGCAACGGTTGCGCTGACACTAACTCCTGGACCGTCGCTGATTGGCGCTACTTCTGGAACTGCCTACAAAACGGCCAGAGCCAAACAGTCTGTGCCGGAAAAACGGAAGCTGGTAGAGGCCGAAAGTAGTTAACTTACCTCGAAGTTGCTGTAGATGGCAGTCACATCGTCGAGTTCTTCCAATGTTTCCGCCAGTTTAATAATTTTCTCTGCTATCTTTTCGTCAGTAACCGGGACGGTGGCGAGGGGGTGATACTCAAAGCTAACATCGTGACTCTCAAATCCAGTTTCCGCCAATTGTCGGCGCACCTGTTCCAGCTCTTTCGGGTCGGTGTAAACAAAAACTTTTTTATCAGCGGTTGATTCAAAATCTTGGGCCCCGGCGTCGATTGCCGCCAATTCCAACTCATCTGGTCGGTCGGTTTCAAAAACAATTTGGCCTCGTCGTTTAAATAGATAGCCGACCGAACCCGATTCGGCCAATTTACCACCGTTTTTATTTAAGACTGCCCGAATGTCGCCAGTCGATCGATTGTGATTATCGGTGGCAGCCTCAATCAAAAAACCGGTGCCGCCCGGGCCGTAGGCCTCAAAGATTATTTCCTCCAGCTTGGCGGCGTCACTGCCCTTGGCTTTGTCGATCGCCCGCTCGATATTGTCTTTAGGCATATTGGCCGTGTGGGCTTGGTCGATCGCCACCCGAAGTTGAAAATTCATTCCCGGATCGGTGCCGTGCCGAGCGGCAACCGTAATCGCCCGAGACAATTTACTAAAAACCGCCCCGCGCTTGGCGTCCGCCGCCCCCTTTTGATGTCGTATACTTGACCATTTGCTATGCCCTGACATTTGTTTGAATCTTACCCCCTCAACTACTAATCGAACACCCCCAGAGCCGATCTCAAAACAACCGATGCTCCATTGAGCCGTATGCGTTTAAACGCATACGGCTCAATTCTCATTTTTGTTTTACTTTAAACTCTACTGACAAATCTAAAATAGAAAAAAGTCGATCGAGCAACTCAACTGTCGGGTTTGTTTTGCCACATTCAATTCTCGACATTTCGGCCTGACTCGTCCCGATCAGTATCGCCAAATTCAGCTGGGTCAGTTGCTTGCGATGCCGCGCCAAAATAATTTCATTGAGTAGAGTTTGAAACCATTCGGCCTTGATCGGCTCGAATTTGAAAAGCGTTAATTTATCGGCGAATACCTTCCGGATCCGGCGACGGTTGCGATACTTCATCGGCCCACCAGTGACGAGTGTCACATAATTCTTATCGTCCTCTTCCTCGTCGGACAGTATTCTTCTAGTCATTGTATAAAACATACACCGTATGCGTTTAAACGCATACGGTTTGCTCCCCTATTTTTATTTTTTATTGTCTGAATCGTCTTATTTACTTCTTAAAAGTTAAATACTCAATAACCACAATCTAATATTCATATGCGTTTAAACGCATACGGGTATTAGAAGTCGAAATATAAAGTAGGGATCGGGGAGGGGGTGGTATCGGTTGGATTTATTTTTTTACAACCCGGTTTTGTATGAATAGCCCTCGGGGGTGATGTCGAAACGGATGGTGCCGGATTGGTCAGTGCGCAGGACAGGAATACCGAGCTGCTGTAAATGTTCCAAGGTTATTTGGTGAGGGTGGCCGTAGCGGTTGTTCTGGCCGGCCGAGATGACGGCAACTTTTGGGGTCACTGCCTGCAGAAACGGTACCGACGAGCTGGTATTACTGCCGTGATGGCCAGCTTTTAGAATATCGGCGTGCTTGACGATTCCTCGCGCTAGCATATTCGTTTCGTGTTCGCTTTCGGCATCACCGGTCATCATGGCGGTTGTCGCACCGTACTGCCAGAAGGTGACGACGCTGGCGTCGTGGGGATTTTCCAGTTGGCGAGAAGCAAAATTTTCTAGCGGATACAGGGCGATGCCGGTCAAGCCGCTAATGGTGAATGTTGTGCCGGCGGTGATAGCGACAGTTTTAATCTTTTTTTCGGCCACTAACGCCACGAATTTTTTGTAGGTGGCTGAATCGTAAGTCGCGCCGGAAATCCATATTTCATCAACTTTGTAGCGCTCTAAGACGCTGTTTATTCCCGAGAGATGATCGGCGTGATTGTGGCTGATGATGATTAAATCGATCTCTTTGTCGGTCAACGGCATGGCTTTGGAGAGTTGCGACAAAACCGAAGTGTTCGGTCCGCCGTCGATCAAAACTTGGTGGCCGTCGTTGGTATCAAACAGAGCCGAATCGCCCTGGCCAACATCAAAAAACCATAGTCGCAAACTGCTATCGCGCTCGGCCGCTTGGAATTGGGAAGTGCCGAAAGTAATGAGGAGCAAGAAAGGAATAGCAATAATGAATTGCAGCGCTTTGTTTTTGCCTAGAATACGCAGAAAACTGTTATTGCTAGAGGGCATCTTCTTCTTCGACGGCGAGTCGGTCAAACAAATCGTACTGCAGGGGTCGCTTGACATTAAGCCACTCCAACCCGCCGACAATAACAATCATCAATCCGGCAATGACCCAGGCCGGTAAGGTTAGATTGGTCGAGGCGAATTGCCACGAAGCCAACTTTTCACTCGAAAAAATCACCCAAGTTAGAAGCGGCCAGCTAGCCAGCATCAGGGTGTTGCCGATGATGGGAATAAACATCAACATTGCGCCGATAATACCGATCGTCATCACCAGTGGCACGAGTGGCAAAACCAAAATATTAGACAGCGGGGAGATGACCGATAGTCGCTCAAAATGAGCGATAATCAGCGGTGCGGTCAGTAAAATTGCCGAGAAAGTTTCGGCCATAATCTGCCGAAGAATGACCGGTAATTTCGTTCGTATCAGCAGACGATTCAGATATGGCGAGAGGCGTACCAAGCCGTAAGTGGCGGCGACCGAAAGTTGGAAACCGACATCGAAAACTATTTTCGGCTCAAAAATCACCAAAACGGCGGCGGCGAAGATTAAGATGTTGACGGCGCGGCTCGGCCGGCCCAAGTATTTGGCTAGAATGACCGTCAGGGCCATCGCCGCCGCCCGCAAAATTGAGGCCGGGGCACCGGTGATAATGACAAAAAGCAGAATCAGCGCTGACGATACCCAAAGCGCTTTGCGGCCGATTAACGGCCAGAAGATACTGGTGGTGTTGGCGGTCAGAATTGTTAAGTTGTAACCAGAGACGGCGATAATATGGGTCAAGCCGACGGCGCGGAAGGTGTCGATCAGATCTTTATCGAGCTTGATCCGATTGCCCAGAAGGATGCCAGACATTAGCGAGCCGTGCGGCTCGGGTAAAGCCAGGGATATTTTGTCGACGATTAGATCCCGCAAATTACCAAGGACACCCGCCAGGTGGCCGATAACGGTTAGATTGAGCCAGACTTCGCCGGCGGTGACTTGCCATAAAAATGCCCCGAACGACAGACCGAAAAGAGTAAATGCGATGGTTTCGATCGGCTCGTCTTGGCCGCTCAATGCCACTATTAGCCAGATAGCCGCGACCCAGCCGATGATTAAGCGATCGATTTCAAAGTACGATCCGATCACCGCCCCAGCAATAATCGCCAAGCAAGTCAGGGCAAATTTTCGGGAAGGGGTCAGCCAGGCCATGGTCGAAACTTAACAGAATTTAACCTGGACGCAAATCTTGTTTGGCGGTAAACTGGTGTCAATATGATCAAGAAATCAACCAGCCCCAAACTTAGTCGTCTCGAAAAAGAACTCGCTGCCGAACACGAATCCAAATTGCGATTAGCAGCCGAATTCGCCAATTTCCAAAAACGAGTTGAGACTGAAAAGGATGCTTTGAGAAAGCATGCTAGTCGCGATCTGCTAGAAAAACTTTTCCCCATTTTTGATAATTTCTACCGAGCCAGCATGCACGCCCCAGAAGTCGGTTTGGAAGATCTACCAAATTTGACCGAAGGTGATTACCAGAAGATTTTTAACTATTTTTCCGGTCTGCGTTTAATCGAGAAACATCTTGAGCAAGTCTTGGGCGACGCCGGCTTGAAGCGGATTCCAACCGCCGGAGCGCTGTTCGATCACAATCTCCACGAAGCCATCTCTCACGAACCCAGCGTCGAAGTCCCGGCTGATCACATCATCGCCGAAATCGAAGCTGGCTGGACAATCGACGACACGGTTATCAAGCCGGCCAAAGTCCGAGTTTCGAAGGGGTAAGTCAGAGGCTCGGCCGATGGCCGAGCCCGGGGGATCGTGGGAAAGGGTCGTTAGTTCTGAACGGTGATTTTGGGTCGGCGTCTCCTGGAAAGCCTGACCAGTGTTTCTAGGCCAGAAGCGAATTCAGGGGTGCTGGTCGCCTCATGTAGTCGTCTTCGAAGCTCGATCGCATCGTTGATTCCGTTGCTGAAGAGATCGAACTGGCCAGACCTAATTTGTTCTAGCTCTCGAGCATCTGCATCAATCGCTACACGGCTTGAACAGAATCCGAATTGGAGAGGTGCATGTAAGGCTGTGGATACCATGGTCGTTTACCTTGTAAGTAAACTATCACATCTACTGAACTAATGACATATAAAAAAAGGCCGTCTGCTGTTGAGACGACCCATGGTGACAGGCGGATAGTTTACCAGCGACGGATAGTTGGACGATGGGTTCCTAGACCGATGCGGTTAAAAGTTATTCGTGGTTGGTAATATCTAATTTCTTCTGCCCGTGCGGTCAGCTCTTCGCCGAGACGTGTAGCCTCCGCAAAGGTCTGGCGCAAATTCTCGAGATTCTTTGGATCGGCCAACCAAGCCCCTACCCTGGCCACAACTTCTTCATTTGACGATTTCTTAATGCTCAATTCACTCATCTAAGGTTCACCTTTTTGTATTCTAGCTTGATGAGCGGTCTTGACAAAATGTAAAGGACGCTTTACATTGTTTATAGCATTGATAATTGAAAATTTATTGAAAATTGGAAATTGAAAACTGGAAATTAACGACTAAAAGGAGTTTATATGAGCAAAATTATCGGCATTGATCTAGGTACGACTAACTCGGCTTCGGCTGTTATTGAAGGCGGCAAAGCCAAAATGATCCCGACTGCTGAAGGCGGCAATCTTGTGCCGTCGATTGTGGCGGTTAACAAAAAAGGCGAACGCCTCGTTGGCACTCTGGCCAAGCGCCAGTCTGTGACTAACCCAGAAAACACCGTTTACTCGATCAAGCGTCTGATGGGTCGCAAATTCGAGGACGAAGAGGTCCAGCGCGACATCAAGTTGATGCCGTACAAGATCGTCAACTCTAGCGGAGCCGTCAAAGTCAAAATTGGCGACCAAGACTACTCCCCCCAGGAAGTCTCGGCGATGATCCTCTCCAAAATCAAAGCTGATGCCGAGGCCTATCTCGGCGAAAAAGTCGACGGCGCCGTTATCACCGTCCCGGCTTACTTCAACGACTCCCAGCGCCAAGCCACCAAAGATGCTGGTACCATCGCCGGTCTAGAGGTCAAAAACATCATTAACGAACCAACTGCCGCCGCTCTGGCCTACGGCGTTGGCAAAGACGAAAAGAAAGATCAGAAAGTCGCCGTTTACGACTTTGGTGGCGGTACTTTTGATATCACCATCATTGAAATGGGTCACGCCGACGGCGAAGCCACCTTTGAAGTGCTCTCCACCGGCGGCGATACTCACCTTGGTGGTGACGACATCGACCTGAAAATTATGGATTGGGTCGTCTCGGAATTCAAAAACAAAGAAGGCGTTGACCTAACTGGCGACGCCATGGCGATGCAGCGGGTTAAAGAAGCGGCCGAAAAAGCTAAAATCGAACTCTCCCAAACCCAAGAAGCCGAGATCAACCTGCCGTTTATCTCCGCTGACGCTGACGGTCCAAAAAACCTGCAGATGAATCTGTCGCGCGCCAAGTTGGAAAGTTTAGTCGGCGACTTAATTAAAAAGACCAACAACATCTGCGAGTCGGCCCTCAAAGACGCCAAACTCACCAAAACCGCGATCGACGAGGTCATTCTCGTTGGTGGGATGACCCGAATGCCGCTAATCCAGCAGTTGGTCAAAGATGCCTTCGGCAAAGAACCGTCCAAAGGCGTTAACCCCGACGAAGCCGTGGCTTTAGGCGCGGCCATCAAAGGCGGCGTCTTATCCGGCGAAGTTAAAGACATTCTTTTGCTTGACGTCACCCCGCTGACACTGGGCTTGGAAACGTTGGGAGGAGTGGCGACGCCGCTGATTGAGCGCAACACTACTATCCCCGCTTCTAAAACCGAAACCTTCTCGACCGCTAGCGATAACCAGCCATCGGTTGAAATTCATGTTTTGCAAGGCGAACGACCGATGGCTAGCGACAACCGAACGCTGGGTAAATTCCATCTTGATGGTATTCCACCGGCTCCGCGCGGCGTCCCGCAAGTCGAAGTGACATTTGACCTCGACGCCAACGGTATCCTCAATGTTAAAGCCAAGGACAAAGCCACTTCCAAAGAGCAGCACATCACCATTACGGCTTCGAGCGGCCTGTCTGACGAAGATATCGAGAAAATGAAAGCCGACGCCGAGAAGCACGCCGACGAAGATAAAAAGAAAAAAGAGTTGGTTGAAGAGCGCAACGGGGCGGAAAACCTCGTTCACCTGGCCGAAAAAACTCTTAAAGACGCGGGCGATAAGGTGAAGCCAGAAGACAAACGCGAAGTCGAAGACGCCGTCACCGCCGTCAAAGGTGTTATCCACAACGACGACAAAGACAAAATCAAAGAGGAAGCAGAAAAGTTGAGTGCCGCCCTCCAAAAAGTCGGTTCAGCAATGTACGAATCCGCTGGCGCGGATCAGCAGCCCTCCTCCGCTGAAGCTTCAGAGGACAAGTCAGCTCCCAGCGATCAGCCATCAGCCGAAGAACCAAAATCCGACGAAAAGCCGGAAGAGGCAAAGTCGGACGAACCGAAAGAAGAGACAAAGTAAATCGCAAAAGTTAGCGAGGGAAGCGGCGGGCTGAATAGCCCGCCACTTTAGTACGTCTTGTATATTGATCAAAATAATACGATAAAGATGGTATGGAACACGAACCAACAGATCTTGGAGGCATCGAAGATAGTGCTTGGGAAGACGAAGAAGATCTTCGAAGTATCAAACCGGTTCCGATTTCTGTTGAGGAGTTGAGGGGGGAACTACATGGAGAGGAGTTTAGATTCACCCTTCAGCGGCTAAGTGCTATCGTCCGAGAACTTCACCAGGAATCAGAAAACCTCCCAGGCTTTATCGAGGGAGTGAGTAGACTGGAAGCCGCTGGAAAGAGCACCGATCTCTATTACGAAGGTTTGAAAGCGAGATTAGATGGAATGCGTGAAAACATAACCACGCTAAACCATATCCTAAGGGTAGAGTCGCCAGCTGGTGGAGACGACAGCCCGGACACCAACCAGCTGGAAGACGTGAAATAACAGGAAGGTGTAAAGAAAGAGGGTCTGCCGTGAAACGGCAGACCCTCTTGGGAGTGGCGAGAAGCTCGGTTCGGCTTAGGATCCGAGGTTCTTGAGCCACTTCTCGAGTTTGTCGAGGCTCTCTTCGAGCTCTTCCAGGTGCATTTCCAGCGCCGTTTCACGCATCGCGTCACGACGCAGGTCGAAGACGAGTGGCAACACTAATGCCAGATCGGTACTAGTGTGATTCTTTCTGGCCTCCTCAATAGCCGATCTGATCGATCGTCTCGTCCGGAACTTCTGGGTCGTCGAGTTGCCGGAGTAAAAGGGCGATAGTGCTATCCCTGCTTGCCGCCAATCGCCTACGAACGATGTCCGCGTAGAGCGCCGGCTTCTTGTCGGAGAAAGCTACCATCGCTGACATTACCAACCCGACTTGACGATTACCAACCTGCTGGAGCAGGAGCTCGAACAGATCCGTAACATCTTGGTCGTTGAGCGCTGGGCTCTTCAACGATGACATAAGCATGTCAATGTGCTGTTTCAAGTTTTCGTTCAATACTTCCTTCCAAAGCGTCTTGGGATTGTACCGTAAAATTAGCAATAATCAACCTATTTGCCATAAATCCAACCTGCCTGCCCCGCACTTTCACTTGATAGTGCGGTGGCCTGCCCCGCACAAAACTTTTCTCTGTTTACCTCTGTTTCTGTGCGGGGTTTAGCAGTACAATTTGGGCAAGTCATGAAGATCAAAGAAATTCCAAAAATCGATAGACCGCGAGAAAGATTTCTCAAAAAAGGCCCGGAAGCACTCTCAAAAAGTGATCTTTTGGCGATTTTGCTTGGAAGCGGGATAAGAGGCACGAATGTTCAAGAATTGTCTCAAAAAGTAATCAAAAAATTCGGTAAAAACTTTTTGACTATTACCGTTGACGATTTGCAAGAAGTCTCCGGAATCGGACAAGCAAAGGCGTTACAAATTGCGTCAGCAATTTCTTTGGTAAAGAGATTTTATGCAGACGATCAGACAAACGAAGTAAAAATCAGTAATTCTCAAGATGTGATCTCTTTAACTTACGATCTGAGAGATAAGAAAAAAGAGCATCTCGTTTGTCTGTATCTCAATGCAAGAAATATTCTTTTAAAAAAAGAAGTCATAAGTGTTGGACTTCTTGATAAGACGCTTCTGCACCCGAGAGAGATTTTTTATCCTGCAACGGAACTTAACGCCGCAAGTGTCATCCTTGTACACAATCATCCTTCTGGCGACTCAACACCAAGTGAGAAAGATGTTGAGATTGTTGAAAAAATCGCACAAGCAGGAGAAGTAATGGGAATTTCAGTTATTGATTTCGTTATCATCTCCGAAAAAGGAAATTATAGTTTTTATGAAAAGTTAAAAAATCAAGATAAAAGCTTTGGTTATGTTGCGGATGGAGTACAAGGAACGCTTTTTCACTTATTGGAAATTGAAAAACCGACCTATGAAGTCAGTGTACAAAAAATAGACAGACACTACTTCCAGCCACAAAAATCAAAAAGTGGGTATTTCCAGCTTCAAAACAGGAGATACCTGGGTAATAAATACAAATTGCTTGGATTTATCGAGGATATAATTTCTGAGAAATGTGGTTCAATCAATTCACTTTGCGATATTTTTGCGGGTACAGGCGTGGTTGGAGAAAGGTTCAACAGTCCAGAAATTAAAATTATTTCTAACGATTTTCTCTCGGCAAACTATGCTTGCTTGTGCGCATTTTTAGGAGTCGATCGCGATATGCGACAAAGCATCTCTGAAAAGATATTATTTCTTAATAGTCTGTCGAATGACAAAGAAAATTATTTTTCCGAGCATTTTGGTGGAACATATTTCACAGAAGAAAATGCAATAAAGATTGGAGCAATACGCGCAGAGGTAGAAAAAATAGCAGAAAATGAGGATGAAAAAAATATTTTGATTTGTTCATTACTCTATGCTGTCGATAAGGTTGCTAATACTGTTGGCCATTACGATGCTTTTCGCAAACAATTAGACACGTTGCTACCTATGAGGCTTCTGATGCCCGATATTGATTATGCGCATAACACAGGTAATGAGATTTACAAAGAAGATGCGAATGATCTTATAAAAAAGATTTCTTTCGATGTTTTATATATTGATCCGCCATATAACTCACGTCAATACTCGGACGCATACCACCTTTTGGAAAATCTTACCGAATGGAAGAAGCCCGAAGTTGTCGGTATCGGCAAAAAAATGGATCGCTCGCATATCAAAAGTGATTACTGTCTTAAAGATGCGACGCGAGCATTTGCAGATTTAATCAAATACGCGGACTGCAAACACATCTTGCTTTCCTATAACAACACGGGGGATTCAAAAGACGGTCGTTCAAATGCACGAATGAATGATGATGAAATTTTACACATACTAAACGAGAAGGGCGAAGTCGAGATTTTCGAAAAGGATTATAAGGCTTTTACAACAGGTAGGAGTAATGGAGAAGATAACGCGGAGCGCATCTTCTACTGTAAGGTAACAAAACAATTATGAAAAAACCTTGGTCAATCACAACCACATTGCGAAACCCTGAGAGATTAAGAAATTTCTTGCAGGTTTTACGCAAACTTGAGGGCTTAGAGTGGAACCTTGAAAATCAAAAGAAATATCAGATCTTATTGATTCAAAATAGAATTTACGGCTACGGAAGTCGTCAGTTTTACAACGGACTTCCTCAAGAAAAGGTGGATTTGATTGATAATCAGTCAAAAGAAATTTCTTTTGAAGAAGCTGAGGAGATTTTCAATACAAAAAATTATGAAGATCCCGCAATGCGTGGAAGACAATCGATAAATCCTCTCAAGAAAATAGGACTGGTTTCAATAAAAGACAGTAAAGTATTCATAACTGATTTAGGAAAACTGTTCTTAAAAGATGACTTTGATTTTGGAGAAATCTTTTTTAGAAGTTTTTTGAAATGGCAGATACCGAACCCAGATAATCGAGATTACTCCACTAGCGGAGACTACGATATAAAACCATTTATTGGTACTTTGCATCTCATCAACACTGTTAATGAAAAAGAAATTGCTCGAGGTAACAAGCCAAAAGGGATCAGTAAAAAAGAGTTCGCTCTTTTCGCACCAACTTTGGTGCATTATAAAGATATAAACGCACATGCTGAAAGAATCGTCGGTTTGCGAGAAGAATTACAAGGAAAGACAAAGCAAGAACAAAGAGAAATTTTTGATATTCACAAGAAGCAATTTGCCAGTGAGTTCTTGGGCGCTGATGATCAAGAAGAAATAGATGGTTTATTAAATAATCTGCAAGATTATGGAGATAACGCGATTCGCTACTTCCGCTTAACTCGTTATATTCATATACGTGGTGGTGGTTTCTATATTGACTTAGAAGCAAGGAGATCAGTTGAAGTAGAATCACTGCTTGATTACGATAATGCACAATCGAAAGCATTTGGATCAAAGGAGGAATACCTTGCTTATATTTCTGACATCTCGCAACCTCAATTACCCTGGGAAACTTCAGAAAAATACTTTGAAATCATTGGAAAACTTATTGAAGAGATACGAGAGCATGAATGCGATCTACAAAAAGAACACACCGCAGTTAAAAAATATCAAGAAATGCAAAATGATGAGTTGAAAGACTACATCGGAGAATTGCGAGCATATAGACGATCACTGCAAGACGAAGCAGATCACAGAAAATCTCAAACAGTTGAACAAATTGAAGCTTACATACAAAATCTCGAAACTATTTTCGAATTTGATGATCGCCCGATACTACTTGAAAAATTATCGGCGCTCGGCTTGCATGCACTTAACGATGCATTGAAAATACAGCCGAATTATCCCGTTGGTGATGATAACGAGCCGACCTTTACTGCGCCTGCGAACACTCCTGATATTGAATGCTTCTATGAAAACTTCAACGCAATTTGCGAAGTGACAATGCTGACTGGTCGAGATCAGTGGTACAACGAAGGGCAACCAGTCATGCGACACTTGAGAGATTTTGAAAATAAATATGAAAACAAGCCGTCCTATTGTTTGTTTATCTCACCAAGATTACATAGAGATACAATGAATACTTTTTGGACTGCAATAAAATATGAATATGAAGGACGGCCACAAAAAATCATCCCCCTTTCTATCAATCATTTTGTTTTGATTTTAAAAGGTTTATTGCAGATGAAAGCAGAAAAGAGATTTTTGAAACACGAGGAAATTTCTCATCTTTACGAAAAAATACTGCATTCTTCGAATTCCTTCAACGACTCGGACGAATGGCTAAGGAGTATCCCAAGCACCATTTCATCATGGCAAGTAAGCCTTACTTCTTAAACAAAAAATATGAAAACAAATATTATCTACAACGGAGATTGCATCGAAATACTCAACAAGGAAGTAGATGAAAAATCCATTGACTTGATTTTTGCTGACCCGCCATACAATTTATCGGGAAATGGCTTGAAATGGAAAGGAAACAAGACAGGGGGCGACTGGTACATGGTAAATGAGCATTGGGATAAAATGACCGTTCCAGAATATTTACAATTCACTCGAAAATGGATTGGTGCTTGCGATAGAGCCTTGAAGGACAAGGGATCAATTTACATCGCATGCAGTTACCACAATCTTAGCGAAGTAATGATCGTATTAAAACAACTCGATTTCAAGATCAACAACATCATTACTTGGTACAAAACAAATGCAATGCCAAATATGACAAGGCGGATATTTACTCATTCTACGGAATTTGTTGTTTGGGCAGTAAGAGGAAGCGGCTGGACATTCAACTACGAAAAGATAAAAGAGATAAATCCCGATAAGCGAAAAGACGGAAGCCAAAAGCAAATGCGCGATCTTTGGGAGTTACCGCTCGTGCAAGGGAAGGAGAGATTAAGCGGTGATGACGGACGAGCATTGCATCCTACCCAAAAACCGGAAGAAATGCTCAAAAGAATTATTTTGGCTAGTTCAAATAAAGGAGAAGTTGTTCTTGATCCATTTTTGGGAAGTGGTACGACAACTTATGTAGCGAAAAAATATGGTCGAGATTGGATCGGAATTGAGCAAGATGAGGGATATGTAAGAATCGCCAAGCAAAGAATGAAATAACAATATGAAGAATAGATACTCCGGGACAAGTCCCAACAACGGGCTACTTTGTTAAAACTTTCACAGCTTAAACCCTGCTTCAGTACCGTTCTCTTTTTTCTTTAGATTTGCTAAAACCTAGTCGTGGGAATCGGACTGGCAATGTCCCCGCGAAAGCAGGAATAAACTTATCACATTTATCACATGCAAAAATAACAAACAATCAAAGAGGGGAACCGTCCCCTTTGTTTTAACCTTATAAGCTAGGCGCTTTGAGGTTATATCGACTGGTAGTATGCTACGGGAATAATGAAACCGATCGTAGCACGCTTTCTTCTTTGTTTTTTTCTTACTCTCCTCGGTGCCTATATCTCCTGCCAGATTATTTCTAATGACTTAAATTTAAGTCCTCAGGAATTACAGAATGCTTTTATTGGGCTTGCTGCTTTATCGATACCTGTTCTGTGGAACGCTCACCAGAGAATTATCGCACTACGAGATAAGTCGGCGGATGGTTATGAAAAAATATTAAACACCCAGTTCTACGAGAAACTCTTAACAAAATTTGAGGTTGCGATCTTACTTCCGACGGCTTTCTTGGTCTTTGGCGGGTTACTCTTAGGAGGCCAAATTCTTGCCAGTCGCTTTTTGACAGTAACGGCTTTTACCGTGGCCATTCCCTATCTGCTAACCTTACATATTTGGTTTGATGTTCTGGAAAAGCTTACGGTAAAGAACCTCATATCTTTTATTGTCGACCTATCGCCAGACGATCCTCTTTTGCCCCAAGTATTTAAAGAAGTGTGGCAAAAAAGCGATGACGAGCTATTTGACAACGAAAAGGTATATCCTCGAACTTTGCTTGAACAGTTTATAGAAAAAATTGACCTAATGCTGACTCAAAATCACATTGATAGCACTGATGATATGGTTCAAAGCTTTTTGCATAATTTCGACCAAAGAAGCCAAATCTTACGCTATGAGTACTATACCGTGACTAAAGCCCTGTTTAGGTGGCACAAAAAGATTTGGGAGCTAAGTGACGGATTTAATAATGCCGACTACTTTACGCTCCGATTCTCGGTAGATAGTTTGCGAAGAGAAGTAAGGGGCCACTATTACTCTAATAGCTGGACTTACGAGTACTTCGGGAGTTTAAGCGATTTTATTAATCCTGAAACAGAGGCAAACAACTGGCAATACGTGAAAACATTTATGACTTCTGAGTTTAATGCCTTACTAGAAAGCCTTAATGAAATGAGTGACGCATATTCAGCTCTGGCTTTTGACTTTCCAAAGCATTGGAAAATTACATATGATCTTGAGACTAAACCAATCAGTAAGATATTATTATTTACGTTCATTGGTTGGGCTCAGCATAAAATTCCGTCGCCTAAAAATTTCGATAAGGAGCTCGACCACGCAACTAGTGAGCTGTTTTCTGGCACAGACCCGATGACCCTGAGTGACGCCTTAGATTTTATCTTTTCCCCTTGGGGCACTTCCAGAGTCGAGTCGTTTATAAAAAGGAGAAAAACATTCGGCCTTGCTAGCAATATACGGACGTTCTCCGGTGAGAATGGAGAACGGCAATGGGCGGAAGTATTAGATACTGAAAGAGAGACGACCCATAAACTGCTTATAAAGGTTTTTCCCGATGTCTTCTCGTCAACAGTATTAAGCCCTTTTCTCGCAGAAATCGCATCGTTGGAGAGCAGTAGCGAGCTGACTGAGATGGAGCAAATTAGGCTCCGCGACTTAAAGGGTCTTTTTACTGGAGTAGAATCTCAACTTGATGAGTAGTGGCTCGCGGTTGTTTGATCAGGTGTTTGGCGCGCAACAATATGCTGACGATTTTGGTTGGTCACCTTCTTGGAACGCTGAAATTGACAAATGGCTGAACGAGTATCGGAAGTGTGATCCGCAACACTTTAATCGTCAGCTAAACCGGCTCAAAAGGGACAAGCAGAGGGACGAATTACTTGCAGAGGCGAAGGCGGTTTTCTACTACAGCAAGAAGCTGAATTTCAAGATCACAGAAATTGAGCCAAAGGGCAAGGGCAGTAAAATGCTCGATTTTGCTTTCGACGACAAAAAAGGAAATCATTGGGTTGGCGAGGTAAAGTCACCTAATTGGAGAGGGGAGATATGGAAGGACGATTCGATATCTGATGATGTAAAAAGACAACGAATGCTACAACCCCAACACATCAGTGGGGAGGCACGTTCATTTTCATTTGACGATGCGCTTGAAGACCCAATAATAAAGTCGATCCCTAAATTTGAGATTGGAAAAAACAATCTGCTAGTAATTGTGCCTAATATGTTTATTTCCATATTCGCAGGCCCCTTTATAGAGAGTAGGGTAAAGGATTTGCTAAAGCAGCATGATGCTCACGGTGTTATCTCTGCAGTTGCAATACTGGGGATTAGCCTACCCGTAGGGTCCACTGGATTTGATTATAGCTTCGGGCTTATAACACGGGACTACTAAGAGATGGTTCACCTTCGATCTGTTGATTCATGAATGTAGCTGACAACAGGTTGATTCGCCAGATCGGCCGTGATCTAATCTGGTTATGGCTGGTAATAAACTCTCTGGCGATGAGGGCGAATTAGAAGTCGTTGATTCTGTGCCTTGCCCGAATTGCGGAAAAAAGTTGATGGTACTACCACCAAACTACCCGCTCTTTGATGTGCAATGCACCGGCTGTTCATTTCGCGCTCAAGTTAAAACCAACAACTCCAAACCAAAAAATATCATCTTTGGTGCCGGTTGGGACATTATGGAAAAAGTTTTGAAATCTGGCTTTATCACCCCGCCACTGATTGTCAATTTCAAATGGTCAGAGAAGGACAAGGAAAAACAAGAAATTCGATTCTATCCTTTCGTGCCGAAGCTGAATTTGAAAAAGCGATTTACAACCATAAAAAAATCAGGCCGAGAGCTTTGGATGTTTAATTATATTGGAATAGATAAACTGCCGCATTTCGTTGTCTACTCAAAATAATGCATAAACTTTCCCCATCAGATTTTGCGTCTTTATATGAGGAGTGCAAGCATTGCTACTGCTTGAAAATTAAAGAAAAAATTGGTCAGCCGAGTATGCCGATGCCGGGCGTGTTTTCGACGATGAAATAGCTCTTGACAGACCCGTACAAAAACCGAATGATGAATATATGGGTGATCGGAAATTAGGCAAAATTGCATTATTTGAAGGTCAAAAGATTCGTCGTCATTGGGACGAAGAAAAAGAGCTGTGGTTTTTTTCTATAGTCGATATAATTGCAGCTTTGACGCAAAGCTCTGATCATAAACAAGCACAGAGCTACTGGACCACACTGAAGAGTCGTCTTAAAGAGGAGGGTAGTGAGGTCGTCACAAAATGTGACCAACTGAAAATGCAGGCATCCGATGGCAAGTTTTATTTAACTGATGTAGCCGATACCCAAACTATGCTCCGCCTAATCCAATCCATTCCATCACCTAAAGCCGAGCCGTTCAAACTTTGGCTTGCCCGGGTCGGGTACGAAAGAATCGAAGAAACTGAAGATCCAGAGATTGCCATCCAAAGAGCGCTAACTACCTACCTTAAAAAGGGGTATTCCAAAGCCTGGGTTGATCTGCGCCTTAAGAGTATCGAAATTAGAAAAGATTTGGCCAATGAGTGGGAGGAACGGGGTGTGAAAACAAACGACGAATTCGCGATTCTAACCGACGACATTTCTTTTGCTTGGGCGGGATTAAAGACAAAAGACTACAAAAAATACAAGGATTTGAAAAAGGAAAGTCTGCGAGACAATATGACTAATTTGGAATTGGTGTTGAATATGTTAGCTGAAACTGCAACAACAGAAATCTCTAAAGCCCAGAAGCCAGAAACATTTCCTGAAAATCGACGAGTGGCTCGCAAGGGTGGAGGTATCGCCGGCAATGCCCGTAAGGAGATTGAGTCGACGACTGGTAAAAGAGTAATTAGTAAATACACTTTTAAAAAATCTCAAGAACAAAAAAAGCTGAAAGGCAAAGAATGAAGAAAACCTTTCCAGGGGAATTATATTCCATAACCGTGAAAATCACTGTTTTTTTGTTGTTTTTCACGGTTATCTTGACAAAACAGTGAAAAAGACTACAATTATCACCTATGGCAAAGAAACAATCAGTTTTTAATAAGATCAGTTTTCTTCGGGAAAGATATTACAGGGCATCAACAGGCAAAGAGTCGCTAATTAAACTTATATCTGAAGCCGAGATAGCCGAGCAGGTCTACAACTCAAACGCTATTGAGAATAGCACTCTTACCCTCGAAGAAACTGAAAAAATCCTGCTGGCGATTGAGCTGGATCGTTTTATTAGTGAACGAGAAATTTTTGAAACCAAAAATCTGGCCCGAGTGGTTTCCTATATCGACATTAGAGCCAAAGAACAGGAAATGACGCTTGAGGTGATGCTGTCGTTGCATGAAATGTTAATTGCGAATATTCGGGATGATATTGCCGGAAGATTCAGGGCCGGTGACGAGTATGTTCGAGTCGGTAGCCATATCGCGCCGGCGCCAAAAGAGATACTGGAACGGCTCGAAAAAATGCTTGCAGAATATAATGCCAGCAGTCATGAAAATATTATCACTCGAATTGCGAAGTTGCATTTAGTTTTTGAATACACCCACCCATTTATTGACGGTAACGGCCGCATCGGTCGGGTGCTGAATAACTATTTACTAATAAGGGAGGGCTTCGTCCCGATCAACATCAAATTTATCGATCGAAAGAAATACTACAACGCCTTCAAAGAGTTTGATGAGGATGGGTCAACGGCCATTATGGAAGAGATTGTCGCCAAGGCACTGACTAACAGCTACCACAAACGGCTAGCGTATTTGGAGGGAAAAAAGATCATTACTCTCTCTGATTACGGAAAGAGTAACAAAATCTCACACTCAAATTTAATCAACAAAGCTACTAGACAGACCATAGAAGCATTTTTAGAAAAAGGTGTTTGGAAAATTGGTGTTTGAACGAAAAAGAATGCGATGAAAACTAAAGACGCGTTTTGGAAATTAAGTCCATCTGATTTTGCCTATTTGTATGAGGAGTGCAAGCATTGTTACTGCTTGAAAGTTAAGGAAAAAATTGGCCAGCCGAGCATGCCGATGCCGGGGGTGTTTTCGACGATGAACTCGATAATGCAGGGGAGCGTTGTCGGCAAGAAACTGAAGACTATTTCAGCAGATCTTCCCGATGGCGAGGTTATCAAGCAAGAAGGATTTGTTAAGTCAAAGCCTATTCCTGGAACATCAGTTTTTATTGGCGGAAAGTACGATCTATTAGTGCAAAACCCAGACGGGACATATACGATTGTTGATTTCAAGATTTCTAAACCGGACGACGGCAAAGCCGAGAAGTATCAAACTCAACTTGGAGCGTATAAATTCGCCTTGGAAAATCCTGAAAGTGGTGAGGCGATCAAAGTATCGAGGCTGGGACTACTGGTCTTTTATCCGGAGTCTGTCAGTTTTGAAAACGGCGTGGCTCGATTAGATTTTCCTCCCAAATGGCTGGAGATCCCGGCTGACGATACCGCATTTCTGAAACTTGCGCGGGAGATTGACAAGCTACTTACCGGACCGCTCCCACCCGAAGACCCAAACTGCAAATGGTGTAAATATCGCCACCTCGGCGAACAGTTGAGCCGTCACGACCCAGCCGTACCGTCTGACGACGAAGAGCCATTTTAGGCATACGTCCAGGCCGCCAAATATTTTCGCGCCGAGTAGCCGAATTTTCGTCCCGACCCATTTTTCCCTCGCTGCTTTTTTATAAAGAAACAGGGCGCGGCTTGTGGCCGCGCCCTAAAGGACGGAAACATCTACGGATAGCGATTGATTGCGATCGCAAAATTCTCGTAGTACGGATACTGGAACTTGAAGTCGCTTTCCGGAAGGTACGCCGGAACCAGACAGGCCTCCCAGCGCACAGCTTCGTTCATGCCGGTGTAGCTGTAATCGAAAGACCATGTCCCATCACCGTTGATTTGAGTGTACGGCGGCACAAACGGCTGATACGGATCGGGTTGACCCGGCAGACCGAAGTAGACGACGATCTTGTAATCGCTGTAGCGGTTGACATTAGTCACCTTGCCGGTGACCCTCATCGTTGTAGCGTTGGCTGACGTGATCTGGATCTTGGCCAGGAACAGATCGGTCGTGAGGATCGACTTCAACCGTAATTGGGTGTCGTAGATCCCCCAGTGCGGCCCGACTGCACCTTCAGCCGTTTTCCACGGCTCGTCGTTCTCTTCGAAGATGAAGAAGTCGTAGCCTTGGGCACGGGCAAACGCTGCCAGCGCCGAGACGTACCGACCCTGACCATCTTCCGACGCCCGTGGATCGCCGGCGCTAGGCCAACCCGATTCGGCAATAACCAGTTGCTTGCCCGGATAGGTTGCTTTCAGTGTTTCGCAGGCGTTATAAAGATAGCCGTTCCAGCCAGACACTGGATTAAGGATAGCGTTGTCGAGTGTCGCCCCTTCCCAGAACGGGAACATATTGGCGTAGATAACATCGCACTTGGCGACTACTTCGGGGTGATCCCGAAGCATACTCCAAGTATCACGGGTGGTCGTGGTTACACCAGTCGCTTTGACCCGATCGATATAACCGTTGAGTTGCGCCGGAGTTAAATCGCCGCGATACAGGCATTCGCTACCAACGACGGCAACATCAACCGCATGTTGGTTAATCAGAGCGATGAGGGCGTTGATTTCGGTTTCGTTGGCAGCCATGTTACTGGAAAGCCAGCAGCCGGCAGCAACTTTGAGTCCAAGAGCTTTCGCTCGCGGTGGAATCAGTTCCGCGCCGTGAGTCGAGCTGTATGTCGAGACCCATTCCGAGATCCGTTCGGCTCGTTCTAACAATCGATCGACTGTCTCGCTAGAGACGGAGTCGCCGTTGTTGGGGTTGCCTGTCAGATACGGGCCGACGCAGAGGCCGTGGATCTTATTGATAACGACTGGGTCAATATTCCCACCCCCGGTGCCACCACCGCCACAGCCGGTGAGAAGAAGAGTCGTCGCAAGGACGATCAAAGATAGAAGGATGTGTTTCATGTGTTTTTCTCCTGCATGTGAATGATTCGAATTGACAGTAGTATATTTGATAAGGACGGCTACTTCAAGGCCGCTAGCCCCAAATTCCCGCCCAATTCCAAATTTAGTTCCATCCAGGCAGTGGGTTTCCGGCACTTCAGCTCCTTCACAGTGAACCCTGGATATTCGGACTAACGATCTAACCTCTGAACTACACCCCTGGGGTGTAGTTATGGTTTAGGGATGTGGATTCAGATATTGGGCTCTGGATTTTCGCTCAATTTCCATTGCTGTGTTATAAATAGTTATAAATAGATAATGATGGATGAAACACAAATAAAGTTGGCGAAATTAAAAACATTCAACTGGGTGATGTTTTTCTTGCACGCAGCTCAAGGCGTGGCAATTATATTATTGAGTCGTGATTTTAAACTACCTGTAACAACTAGCTATCTGACTTTTGACACAGCAACGCAGTCACTATTGCCGGCTTCAAGCGAACTATTCAAACTTTCCGTGCCGTGGATCGTGGCAGCGTTTTTCTTCTTGTCGGCCTTTACCCATCTTTCAATTACTACTTTTTACAGCAAGACATATTTTGCCAATCTTTTGAAAGGCATTAATAAAGCGCGTTGGTGGGAGTACGCATTCTCGGCCTCGATCATGATGGTGGCGATATCTATGTTAGTGGGAATTTACGATCTAGGAGCCTTGTTACTAATCTTTGCCGCTGTGGCTACGATGAACCTAACTGGCCTAATCATGGAAACCCATAACGAAGGTGTTTTGGCGCGCGGCGAGAAGCCAAATTGGTTATCATTCAAACTGGGCTCGTTTATCGGATTAATCCCCTGGATAGTTATTGCATTGGCCTTTTGGTCAAGCGCCCATTTCAGCGGCGCCACCCCACCGACGTTTGTTTACTGGATTTTTGTTTCAATCTTTGTTTTCTTCAATTGCTTTGCAATCAATATGATCTTGCAGTATAAGCAGATTGGACCGTGGCGCGACTATCTCTACGGCGAGCGAGCTTACATTACATTGAGCCTGGCTGCGAAATCTCTCTTAGCCTGGCAAGTATTCGCCGGGACGCTACGCCCGTAAGCCAGAACGGTTCCTGGTTTCTGACCCCTCGATTCCGCTCCCCTCGACCCGGCTCGGGGTAAACAGGGTGAATTCAATTTTCCGATGCAAATTGGCTCTTCGATAAACTCAGAGTAAACGGCTTTTTTGCTAGGAATTCTTGGCGGCTAGGGCGTAAGGCAGGAAGTAGCGATCCCAGCTCTCGGTGGTCTCATGGTACTGATTGTCGCCATAGAATGAGTTGACGAATATCTCTCGAACGCGGGCGATCTCTTTTAAAAACTTACTATTGTTACTGTCGGACAAACTCCAGTCGAGTAACTCTAGTGCTCGCTCGGCCGCGCCTTCGGCGCGGCTCTTGTTAGTATCTTTCCACTTCATCGCCCGACCAACTTCGCTACCGATATTGCCGAACTGATAGTAGATATCGTGCGATTGCCAGTCGGTCATTTGATAAGTTCTGCAACAATTTCTTTAATTTTATCTTGAATTGATTGGTCTTCGACTGATCGGGAACGATTATTTTGTGACGGCCGGATGTTAATCATCGAATCATATTCGATCAAATCGTCGTCGTTGGGACGGAGATTGATTCCCCAAAGATTATGCTGATTGGATCCTTTTTCTAATAAAAACGCTTCTTCGTCTGCGTGCATGGCCCCACCAATGGCCATAGTTCTTTTCTCAACATCAACGACGGCTTTTACCAACTCTCCGGCAAACTGCTCTTCTGCCATTTCTTTCAGTTTTCCGACGGAAATATTTTTATCAACAAGCTCGATTGCCATCTCTGGCATAGTAAAGTATTGTGAGGCCGATTTGTAGACATAGAAGTGAGGCCCTGGATTATTTGTTGCAAAAGTTTAAGAATTAAATTGAAAATGAAAGCTTTTGTGCCACGAATAATTAAGTTGCCAGATCGGAAAGTTATCTCCGTTACTTCGCATGGTGATCCGAACAAAGTGATGGAGCCGTATATGAAAGCGCTCTACGGTGCTGCGTATGGCGCAAAAATGGGAGTGTATAAACCCAAGGGTATTAAAATGGAACTGGGAAAACTGGCGGCGCGGTGGCCGGACGCCCACTTGAAACCAAAAGACGAATGGACAGGGATTTGGGGCGTCGCGGTACCAGACTACGTCACCCAAAAAGATCTGCTGCAGAAAGACCCGAAAATTAAAGCGACAATTGAGACCTGGAAGGGCGGCGATTGCGCCGAGGTTCTATATATCGGGCCATACGCTGACGAAGGCCCGACAATCAAAAACTTACACAGATTCGTTGAAGATTCCGGCTACAAATTAGTTGGCCAACACGAAGAAGAATACTTATCTCGCCCCGGCGCAGGCGCCAAAACCATCATCCGGAATCTGATCGAGAAGAAGTAGTTTGTTGCGAATCATTCCGTATGCGGTATACCGCATACGACGCAATCTCGTTCCATTAAAATAATCCGTAGTTTTTAGACTACAATGTATTCATGCGAGCATTTCTCAAACGGTTTTGGTGGGCGGGACTAATCGTCGTTGGGTTGGTTTTGATCATCGGGACAATGCTTTTTTCTGGCAAAGATAGCATCGATAAGAATGAGATGACTAGGAACGACTCGTCGACAGCTGGAGAGACGAAAGACAAAGAAAAGAAGATTGAATGGCCGAGCCAGGACGCGAAGTATATTACAGCCGTACCGTTGGATCTGACCCAAATACAGAGCATCTCTAAATACCGCAGTTGCGCAGGGCACGATTTTTCTGGTTATAACTTTGAGCAAACACTGGAGACCGACCGTTCAATGAAGCACTATATTTATCCCGTGGCCCAATTTCAGGGAACGATCAACAAAGTTAAGATGTTCGCTCCTTTCGATGGCACTGTCTCGAGTATTGACCTCGAAAGCGATCAAATAGGCCAACCCGGTAAACGCCCTCAAACTGGCAACGGGATAACTTTTTCGACCCCGGCCGACCCGAATGTCGGCTTTGAATTTAGCCATATTTATTTTGTTAAAGAGTTCAAAGTGGGCGATGTGGTGAAGGGGGGCGAGTTGATCGGTTACGCAGCTTTAGGCGACAAAGGCAATGATTTTGATCTAGTGTTGTCGGGGCCGCGAATGAGTAATTCTTCTATTTTCGGTAGCGTCTTCGATCATATGACGGAAAGTGTCTTGGGTGAGTTTGCCGCTCACGGCGTCACGATAGGAAATACCAAATTCACCAAGGAATATCGCGACGCTAACCCATGTGGTTACGCCGCTGGCACCCAAAAGGGCGGAAGGCCGGGCGAAAGCTGGATCCAGCTGACGAGGTAAACTTCCTAGTAGTTGACAACTAATTTTGGTGGTACGATTTTTCTAATGAGTGAGCAGGTGGCGGACAATCCAACCCCAACACCGGTCAAGAAAAAACGTCACGGCTGTCTTAAGGGCTGTTTTATATTTTTCGGTTTGCTTGTCGTACTGCTGGTTGGCAGTGCCCTAGTTACGGGCTTTCGAGATACGGACGCCAATGTTCTCAAAAATTATCAGCCATCGGAGGTTATTGCAGATATTGCCCTGAAGAATACCTACACCGACAAAGGTAAGGCGATGCTCTACCGCACCGATCCGAAGTTTGTTGGAGGTGAAGAATTCCGAGCTATCTGCGCCGCTGACGGAATCGAGGGCTTGGCCTGCACCGATACCCGTAAAACCACCCTACTGCAAATTGACGATCCGAAATTTGTTGACCACAAGTACTCGGCCGCTACCCACGAAATGTTGCATGTCGCCTATCATAAGCTCACCGATACCGAAACAGCCGCAGTTAACGTCTTACTCGATCAGGAGCTACTCAAACATAAGGACGACTACCATCTATCTGGCATCCTTGACATGTTGAAAGAGAAAAAAGCCGGTGATACCGAAACGATGTACAGCGAGCTCCATTCAAAGTTTGGCGTCGAATACGCCGACTTGGTTCCGGGGCTGGAAGAGCATTACAAGCTCTACTTTACCAATCGAGCCGAAGTGGTCCGACTTTACCAAGAAGGTGGCTTTAACAGTCGAGTCCGCCGAATTGATCAGTTAAATGCGGAGGGACTAGCTATGGAAGCGAAGATCAACGCCCTTGATAGTACCCTTCGTTCTTTGCAGGCGGCTGGTGTGGCCAATGAGGATGTCGATGCGTTTAATGTCAAGGTCAATCAAGTTAACAGTCTGATCAGACAGTACAATGCTAAAGCCGCCGAGTCGCAAAAACTCTTCGCCGAGGTCGAAACTTTTTATCGCTACTTCAACCCGAACTACAAAACCCCCGAAGCCAAAACCGAGCAGTAACTAGGGAATTACTACTCAACGGCTAGTCTATTGTCGCAACAAAACACTTCGGCAAAGCACCGCCTAGCTTGATCCAAGTAATCAGGTCCGCTCCTACAGAGCCTGTTTAAAACCGATAACGAAGCCGATCGTAAAAGCAATAACTGGGATGGCTATGGCGATGATACTAATTACGACTCCGGCAATAGCCATACCCCTCGCCGAAGTTTTCATACCTTTTACGCCGAACACCAGACTTAGGATTCCCAATAAACCGATCAACATACTGAAGATCGTTCCGGCCAAAGCAACGATACTAATAATTAGCGACCACATCCCGAGACTACTATTTGGTGCTTCTGTAGCCTGAACTGGCATAGCGACCGGAGCTGGAGCAACTACTGGCGTTGGAGTAGCTACCGGTGCTGGTGTCACCGAAGCTGGTTGCGTAACTTGATCGTTGGTTGCTTGTGTATTTTCCATACTGACAGCGTATGAATTCGAAATAGTGGTGTCAAGTTTTTGAGATTTGGTTAATCTTTTTCTCGCTATTCGTTGGCCAATTAGAACCGCGACGCCAGCAATAATCAAGTCACCAATTACGTCAAGGATCTTTCCGGTATCATCAGATGCGAACCAAAAACGGAAAATCACTAGAGCGACAACAATCGGTGTCCAGAGCCACCAGTTATTCCAAATCTTGTCTATGGAGACCCTAAGTCTGCCTCGGTTGAAAATAATAATAAACATTGAGATGTCGGCAAAAATCAGAATTGGTAGAGCAATTATTATCTCTAGGTTAAAATCCCAGGTTAGGGCAATCAGACTAAAGATAATAATGGGGGTCAATAAACAGGTGGCAATAATAGCCGAACGACGCCGAGTTCCGTCTAGTTCGTTTCGAGTTTGATTCGGAGAAAAATCGTCCATTTTCTACAAGCTAGTACTATTCGACGATAACCGCCGTACCATAGCAGAGGACTTCGGTGACGCCAGACATAACATCGTTAGCATCGTAACGCACAGCGATGATGGCATTAGCGCCCACTTCCTCGGCGTGACGAACCATAATTTCGTACGCTTCGGCTCGGGTTTTCTCGCAGAGCTCGGTAAACAAGCTGATATTGCCGCCGAGAATTGTTTGCAGAGAGCCGCCAAGCGTCCCAAAAATTGATCGCGACCTAACCGTGATGCCACGAACTAAGCCAATATTCTTGACGATTTTCTTGCCCGGTAACTCAAAAGCAGTGGTAATATTTTGACGATCCATTGGAGATATTTTACCATTTGTAAAGCAAACTTGACATTTTTGAGGTAAAATAGGGGTAGATGGCTAAAGATTTTTATGATGTTTTAGGTGTTTCCAAAGGGGCGAGCGAGCAAGAGATTAAAAAGGCCTACCGAAGTAAGGCTCATAAACTGCACCCCGATAAGGGCGGTGACAAAGCGGCGTTCCAGGAAATTAACGAGGCCTATCAGGTGTTGGGCGATAAAAATAAAAAAGCCCAGTACGACCAGTTTGGTAGTGTCGGTCGAGGAGCAGGAGGCTTTGGAGGCGCTCATCCGCCAGCTGGCGGAAAAGGATTTGGTGGCTTTGACGGTTTTAATGTTAATTTCGGCGGCGGCCATCCGCCAGCTGGCGGAGGCGGTTTCGGCTCTATTTTTGAAGATTTATTTGAATCTGCTTTCTCACAAGTACAGGTTCAGCTGGCTATTTCTATCCCTCAAGCCGTTTTAGGTGACACGGTCCGTTTTAAGACTAATTTTGGCGATGAGATTGAGCTAAGAATTCCTCCGGCTACCCAAGAAGGGCATTCCTTCAGGTTCAGAGGTAAGGGTCAGCAAACCCGCCGTGGTCGCGGCGACCTGACGGTGGTTATCCACATCGAAATCCCCCACCGCCTGACCCGCGAACAAAAAGAGCTTTACGAACAGCTAAGACGAGCTTCGTCGTAACGACGGTTGATTTCTTGACCATTCCCTAGTATAATTCTCTAGTTTCGAGGTGAGGTTATGAAAGCACTTTTTATTTTGGAAATTCTGCTATTTGCAACTTTTGCCACTGCGCAGGAACTGCCGCCTCATCCGAGGCAAGATGAAATATTCGCCCGGCTCCAAAGTGCGGGTGTTGGCTTGTGGTCATATAAGGTCTACGACCCAGCCGTGATCAGCCAGATCTGTGCCGAAGTGGGAGCGGGGCATATCAAGCTTAGAGCATTTGCCGATGGTCGACGTGCCATTCAACCGGCGCGTTTAGCCAAGCTGATAAACAAGCTCAGCCCGCTGAAGGTAGAGGTCTGGTGTCATACGCGCGGAAGAACGCTCGATGCCGATCTCGACTACTTGGCCAACTTCTACCAGCAGGTGGAGGATCAAGACAACTTCGTTGGGCTAATGCTTAACATCGAGCACAATATCAGCGCTCGCCAGGCTGGTTATCTGGTTAGCCAAATCGCATCCTATCGTGACCGACATGCGGCGGGGTCGCTGATTGGGTTTTCAAGCTATCCGGTCATCGATCTACACACTGACAAGGTGCCGTTTGACACGATCGTTCGCCAGGTCGATTATGTCGCCCCGCAGGTCTACTGGGCTCACAACGGTAGTGGACCAAAGGAGTATCTCGATCGCAGCTACCAAACCTGGCTTCGTCAGGGAAAACGACTTGGGTTTGATCCGATCATCGCTCCGGTTGGCCAAACCTACTCGAGCGAAGGACGCCAAACGCTAAAGCCCGGCCAGTTGACCGAGTTCATCGAAGCAACGAAGGGCTATAAAGCAATTTCCTTTTACTCGATCGACGAGCTTAAGGAGAAACAGTGGGCGATCGATGAAGTAGCTCGAGCGATCAGGGAGTATCGTCCTCAAGACATCCCGGGTTTGGCTGGCCAACCTAACGCAACAACGCCAGTACTCGAAAGGGTCTGGACATTGGTTCTGTGGTTGGTGGGAGCGTACTTGCTTGTCGCTTTCTTAGTCTTCTTGGCCAGGTTCCGGCAAAAAGGCGCTAGTTGGCTTACTCTAGCCACGGCACTGAAATGGCCGAAATGGTTATGGAAGATTAGGAGATAGACGATCTTGACAGTGTTCTTGGGCCGGTGCGATTGCGCCGGCCATTTTTGAAAAAACACCGGATGGCCGAGGTGATCTGACGGTGGTTATTCATATCGAAATCCCCCACCGCCTGACCCGCGAACAAAAAGAATTATATGAGAGATTGAAGAATTTAGGCTGAAAACATATAGTCGTTACGGTGGGTAGCTTGGAATACACGGCGTGGTCCAGTCATTGGATGAGTCTAAGAGGTGGCTTTCTGGTAAGGTTACCCGCCATAACGGACGAACAGCGGTACCCAGACCGTGATGGGTAAGCCCACCACCGGGTCGTCCTTACCGGCGACCCATTTTCTAATGCGGGATTTGACACTCAACCCAGTTGCTTGGATACTAATTGTAGGAGGAAACAAAACTGCAAACCGTACCCAGTTGGGATCTGTTCTTAGTTATCTTTTTCATCGTTAGCATTGGCTATTCGTTCGTCTTGCAACGCGACAAAGTAGTGGTGACTTTGCTAGCTATTTATGTCGGCATAGTTATCGCCTCGGTTTTGGGCGGCCCAGCCCAACAATTTTTCCAGGGCGACAAGACGGTTGGTAACCAGTTGTTTATTAAAGCTAACACCTCGCCATTTACTATTCAGGCCGGACTGTTTTTCTTGACGACCGTTTTGGTTTCGATTCGGTCAGGAATAGGTAATCGCGGCTCGTCTGGTGGCGGTAAGCTGTCGGCATTCGAACTAGCTCTGTTTAGTTTTCTTAACTCGGCCCTAATCTTGACGGCGGTTTTCTCGTTTATGGATCCAGCTTCTCGGAGTCAGTTTGCTGAAAATTCCCGAATTGCTCGGGTCTTCATTAATCGGGAAATGTGGTGGACAGTGGCGCCGCTCATCGCCCTAATCGCCACCGGCGGCTTGGGCAAAGGCCGTTCGCAGGATTACTAGAATCCCTAAAAGAAGGAGTGCGTATTCAGGCTCGGACTAATTTTTGCTACCCTAAAACCATGGTCGGTCTCAATAACGAAGAACGGATACTCGAGCTCGAGCGGCAGATTTCTAGTTTGCGTGAGCAGTTAATCACTGACGAGCTAACCAGAATTCTCAACCGCAAGGGTTTAATGACCATGCTCAAGCCGTTAGTCGGTGAAGTCACCTTTCAGCTCAATAATCCCGAGCGACGAAAAAATGTCATTATCCGCGCCCTGTCGCTAGTCTTCATTGATATCGACCACTTTAAAGCAGTCAACGATACTTACGGCCATCAGGCCGGCGATTTAGTTTTAAAAACGGTGACTAAAATTTTACGCGATTCTGTACGAGAAATTGATGTCGTTGGTCGCTACGGCGGCGAGGAATTGATTGTTGGCCTGGTCGGAGCGGGACCAAAAGACGCTTTAGAAATTACCGAGCAACTGCGTCAAAAAATTGCCGAGACTCCAATCAAGTTCCGCGATCAAATCATCATAGTTACCGCCAGCTTCGGTATCGCTAGCCTTTTGCCTGACTTAAATTTAGAAGAACTGATTAAAAGGGCCGACGAAGCGTTGTATTTGGCTAAGAACTCCGGTCGCAACAAAGTGGTAGTAGCCAAGTAGGCTGGTTTTGATGACAGTGGCCGGGTGCAAGCACCCGGCCACTAGTATGACGAAGACTCAATTGGGCTTCTGCTTTGTTCGATGCCGATTCCAGCAACAGTTGCGGCAGCCGCTCTGTTGCCTCACCGTCTTACCCCCACGTTTCCGAGTTGCCCCAGAACGAGTGCGACCAACAGAGCCGAAAGGTGGCAATTGAGTTTGATGATTCAATTTGTCTCATGTCCTCCGTGAATTACCCTAACAACGAACCAGTCGCAAAGTTAAGTTATCGTAGCCGTTAATCATATTAACGTCAAGGAGTGGATTAGGATTTAGGGACACGATTACTATTATGTTTGGTAGGCCTGGCGGGAGTCGAACCCGCCGCACAGTGCTTAACATCCGGCAACAAGTTACCTTGTCCCCGCCAAAGGCGGGTTGTCGGCTGGACTATATCTTCGCCGCAGCGAAGATACTGACCGCTATCGGTGGGTATATCTTCGCCATTTCAGGCGCATCGCGTGTAGTCTCTGAGGGGAGTTTCTCCTCCGCTTAAATCGGAATACTCTTCCCTGCTGATTGTCCTCGTCGTAAAGACGGTGGGAGATCCCAGCATATAGCGATGTTCACTTGATAAGTTTTGTTCCCCATCAAGGCTCCAAAGAAGGCACCTGCTCTACCGCTGAGCTACAGGCCTAAATTTCAAAATGTACGAACACAACAGACTAATTTTAGCATATGATTAGATAAGAATGAAGCCGGATACGCCTTCGATGTCGAGCCTTTTATTGGCGAGAGCTATGAGCAGAGCGATTATTTGCTCACTAACGTTCGCAAAATGAAGCCACGACACCCATTTGAGCTTAAAGCAAAAGTCATAAAACGACGGCAAGAAGGAGAATCACTCAAACGGCTGGTTGTTGAATTTGGGTTGCCCAAAAGTACTGTTCAGGGCTGGATAGCGAATATTCTATTGTCCCAACGCGCCAGAAACCGAATAGACGAACGAGCTAGACAACAAGGGAGAAGTATCCGTAGTAATCGGCGACTAGTCTTGCCTCCGACCATATATTCGACACCGTTCTCACCCGATTTAGTTAGATTTTTCGCCCATTGTTTATTCGATGGCAGTATTCGTCACGATCAGGCCATCTACTACTCTAGTCATTCAACTCTAGCTCAAAAATTCGCCGAGAATGGTCAAATACTGTTTGGCCTGAAACCAAGATGGGGGAGAAACAAGGATGGAGTCTTGCGAGTCCACTTCTTTTCCAGAAATTTGGCAGAATTCCTACTGGCTCGAAAAGAGATGTTGTTCAAAAACATTGGGAGAATGGAACGAGCCCATCAATTAGAATTTCTTAAAGCGTTCTTTAACGACGAGGGATCTGTTACTTTCCGAGCAGAAACTGGCAAGAAGGCAGTCAGGGGCTATCAAAAGAATGTTAAAATCCTTGAGATCGTCGTTTCTCTGCTCCATGGTTTAGGCATTGATTCAAAACTCGAAAGCTTGAATCACTCGCCCGAAATAGCAATCCGAGGCCGAGAAAACATTAAAAAATTCGCTCAAGTTATTAACTTTGATGCTGGTGTTTCGTTTCTGGCGACGAGGAAAAATAGCTACTACTCAAAGCCAATTGAAAAACGAGTTGTTTTGCGACAGCTGTTAGCCTCTTATCGCTAGCTTTTGGGCTTCTGTAAAAAGTTAAATGCGCTGGTGGCGGCGACCGAACCCATGGCGGCGGCGGTAATGTCTTGTTTAAAATGCCCAAAGAAGTTGGTGGCGTCGCCGGCGGCAAAGACGCCTTCGATATTCGTTTCCATCATATTGTTGACGGCCACGTAGCCGTGTGGGTCGAGCTTTACTCCTAGCGATTCGACCAGCTCCATCTCCGGCACCGCACCGATTTCGACAAACAGGCCATCAAGTTTCAGCTCCTGGTCGTTCGCAAGTTTGACGCCTGTTAAACGGGAGTCACCCAAAATCTCCTTGACTTGGGAGTTTGGCAAGACTGCCACTTTCGTACCAAGATACGGCTTGAGGCGTTCGCCGTTAATTGGCTCGGGGTGAAGTCCATCTCCCCGGACGATCATATATATTTTTTCGGCGTACTGGACGGCCAAAAGCGCTCCCTTAACTGAAGCGTCACCGCTGCCAACAATAGCAATGGTTTTACCTTTATAGAGCGGTCCGTCGCAGGTGGTGCAATAATGGACGCCCTTGCCTTGAGAAAAGTCGTCTTCTTTCGGTAGGTTGAGCTTGCGCCTGGCGGCACCGTGAGTAAAGATCACTGCTTTAGCGAGGTATTCTTCGCCCGACTCGCCAGTCAACTTAAAGCCTCCGTCTCCGCCAGCTGGCGGACTAGTAATCTTTTCAATTTTATCGGCAATGACTTTAGCGCCCAGCGCTTCAACCTGTTCCTTGACCTTGATAATTAAATCGTAACCATCGATGGCTTTGAAACCTGGGTAGTTTTCAATCGTCCAGGCTGTCGAAGTGGCCCCTCCGAGCTCGGCACCGATAACTAATGTCGACAGCTCGTAGCGAGCCGTATAAAGGGCGGCACTAAGTCCGGCCATCCCAGAACCGATAATTATGACATCTGTCATGTCGACCCAGCATACTCATAAATTTTGCTTGCCAGCAAGCTGTCACTAGCGTCAAGCCAACTCTTTGTTACAATTAGCTCATATCTATGGCTAAACTTGTTCGCAATTCTCTCTTTACGCTCGTGATATTGATCTTAACGGCCATCGGTCTTAGCTGGAACAAAAAGGTTGTCCGCCAAGCCGACCCGATCCAAATTAGCAATACTGTGCTCTCGGCCGCCTCGGCCGAAGACAAGCAGGATTTTCCGTTGAAATTGGAATTTACTCGCCGCCACGTTAAATTAGGACAGTATCAGGAAATGAAGATCGCTACTCTTGCTAATGCCGAACTGCAAATCGTCACCATTTATCCGACAGGCAGTATTAATAATCCCCAGACAATACGTGCCGTTGCCGATGAAACCGGTCACTATTCGATGAAGTTTAAACTCGATGATTTTGCCTTTTTGGGTGTCTTCCAAACCAAAGTTTTGGCTCGATTTAATGGTCGGGAGTCGCAAACTTCTGGTCGATACGCCTTGCAAACTTGGACTCAATCTGACAAAACATTAGGTGCGGATGGCTATACTTACCCAATTGTGCCCTAACAGATGACCGATCGTTTGAAGGTTGTGGCTTTGGGTGGCGGCACTGGTTTAGCAACGCTATTGCGCGCCCTCAAACACCACCCAATTAATTTAGCGGCGGTGGTGACAATGACTGACAACGGCGCTTCCAGCGGGCGATTGTCGCGAGAACTTGGAACACTGCCCCCGGGGGATGTTCGAAAATGTTTGGCGGCTCTTGCCAACGACGAAACTCTTTTAACCCAACTGTTTGATTATCGATTTAACCGTGGTCGGGGGATTAACGGCCACTCGCTCGGTAATTTATTACTACTGGCATTGGCCGATATCACCGGTAGTTTTGACAATGCCGTTGAAGCTTGTAGTAAAATCCTCTCAATCAAAGGTCAAGTTATTCCCTCAACTTTAGATCACGTCAGTATCGTGGCGGAACTCGCCAATGGCCAGAGAGCTTTGGGCGAAGTTGATATTCCGGTCATGGGTCATCGCTTCGGCATTGATCACTTGGAGCTATTACCGGAGGAAGCTAAAGCCAATCCGAATGCCGTCCGTTTTATCGACAGTGCTGATTTGATTATCGTTGGACCGGGTAGTCTGCTGACCAGCGTTATACCAAACTTTCTGATTAAAGAAATCGGCCAGGCTTATAGTCGCTCTAAAGCCTTCAAACTTTTTATCTGTAATGTTTCGACCGAACGCGGTGAAACCGAGAATTTTTCCGTCGATGATCACATCAGGACAATCCAGCAGCATGTCCACAAATTAACTTTTGATGCAGTGTTGGTTAACGACAATATTGTTTCGCTCTCTGACCAGGAGGGAAAACTCGGCAGTATCCGTAATATTACAACCGACCAAGAAATGATTCGAGGCATTCCGGTGATTCGAGCCGATGTGATTGACGAGCAAAGACCGCTCTATCACGACCCGAAAAAATTAGCCGAAGTAGTTTGGCGCATCATCGCTCAGAGCCTGACAGAATCTAATGCCGAGGAAAAACTGTCCCATTTCAAGCGAAAACCACGAAGACCGACGAACCATGTTGAGCCGCTTGTCGGCGAAAGCTAGGAGCGAAGCGACTATATCGAGATACGGTGAGGAAGGATGAGTGGTTTGCAGACGAAATGTCGCTCGCAAGCTCGCTCGTCTTGGTCGCTGAAGCTCATAAGATGGGGCTGTTTTAACCGGCAAGCAGTATTGTTATTAGTTTGGATGTTGCGGTTAGATTTTGTCAGGCTCTCAGCAAGAGTTAGTCGTAACTACTTAGAGTCCTTAACCTGGCCAGATTGGGGATCGATTACGAAACTTATGCCGAGTGGGCTGGTTGGCAATTCTTTGATAATGCCCTTGGTAACTAAGTCTAGCGGGCTGGTTGGGTAGCGGCTGAACTGTTGATGATATTTATCGACCGCGTCTTCCAAGAAGAAAATCATTTCCATATGGAGCAGTTGCTTGCCACTGCGCTCACGAACAAAATCATCTTTGGTGGTGTCGTGGACAGTTTTAAAGATTTGATAAGCCAGTTGACGCTGATCAGCTTCCTTATAATAGATACCGGCGAAATATTGGGTAATTGGCGGGGCATCTTTTTTGGTCGCTGCAATCTGAAATTCTTTAGCAGCTGAAACAAAATCCTTTTTATAAATGTGATAAACCAAGCCGGTATAGTAGGGCATCTCCCAACTGTCAGGCAAATTTTGCTTACCTTTCTCACCTAGTTGAATGGCTTGATCGGGAAATCCTTCACCCGGTAAAATTATCAGCCCCGTTTGATAGGCCTGGAGGAATTTCGGTGACAGGTCGGTGACGACATTGAAAAGTTCGGCTAATTTTCGGTATTTGCCGTTCGGCGTGCCACCGCCGTAGTACTGAATCAGAGTCAGCCAGTAGTAATCGGCTAAAAATTCAGTCGAGCCAAAACTAATTGCTTTGGCTAAAGGCGGTGAAAGCGGTTGCGGTTCGATATAAATATTGTAATCAACGCCGATTAATTTCGGCGGCGAATAACGTCGCCAAGCGTCGTAATTGATCTGCGCCACAAAGCTCAATCCCAAGAAAACCACCACCCAGATAATGGTCAGTTTTCTCAAGCTATCTAGTCCCCAGTTCCTAGTTCCTAGTCCCCCCCTAGAACTCATCTTTTCGGAAAGCCGACATTCCCAGAATTAGCAGAAAGGCAGTATAGCCGACAAAGTAAAGTAATATCCAGACGACTTGGGTGATGTCAGGTGCGAGGTTAAAGACGACGTCGTTACGGAGATTAAACTTCTCCAAATTAGGAAAGACATAGTAAACTCCCTCCAGAATACCGCGAACGACAGGTGAGGCTTTTTGAGACAGTAACCAAATGGTCGCCGAGCCGTGACCAATCAGCGTGACGCCAAAGGTGTAAATAGCGCTCGACAATGGCGAAGTAAACGAACTGAAAAGCAGACTGACAGCCGTCAGTAACCAAGCTTCTAAAATAACTGCGCCGACGGCAAAGTATGCGGCGACCGGCACTTGATGAGTTTTAATCGCTAGGACAGCCACAAACATCGTCGCCATAATTAGACCAGCCACTAATATCGTCAAACAAAGCCCAAGAAATTTTCCTAAGTAAAAAGTTTCTCGCGACACCGGTTTACTTAAGACCAGATAGATTGTTTTGCGCTCGACCTCTTTAAAAACTAATTGGGTGCCGATGAAATAGGTGATGATCAGCAAGAAAACCAGCATCGCTGTCAGGCTAAAGTCTTGAATAACTCGAGCGTCCTGCCCGAGCGATACTGACCCAGCCAGAAGCGATGCCGCAATTACTAACACCGCAAAACCAACCAAAGAGTAGAGTAGTTTATCGCGCAAAGTTTCCCGAAAAGTATTGAGGGTAATCGCCCACAGAACTTTAGGCCTCATGACGAATGCTCCGAACAAATAATTCTTCCAACGATTGTTTTGACGATTTGACTAAGGCTTTCGGCGCGCCTTGAAGGATGATTTTGCCCCGATGTAAAATTGCCACTTCGTCACAAATCTCTTCAACATCCGACAGGATGTGCGAGCTAAAAAAGATTGTCGCGCCAGCTGATTTAAGCTTTAAAATCATTTGTTTAAAATCTAATCGTCCGAGCGGATCCAAACCGTCAAGTGGCTCGTCTAGTAGCAATAATGACGGATTATTTATTTGGGCAACGGCGAAGGCCAATCGTTGATGCATGCCCTTGGAGAACTTTCGAACGGGTATCTCTTTGGCGTCTTTGAGGCCAACCTCCCTTAATAGCACGTCAATTTTTTTCGTGGCAACTTTTTTATCGATTTCAAACAAATCAGCCACGAACTCCAGCACTTCACGGGCTTTAAGGTGGTAATAAAATTGAGGATTTTCGTTCATAAAGCCAATTTTTCGCTTGGCTTCCAGGGATCCGGCTGGCTGGCCAGCGATGGTAATATTGCCCTTATCGGGAAAAAGTAGACCAGCCACGAGCTTAACGGTCGTTGTTTTGCCAGCGCCATTGGGACCAATCAGGCCAAACACCTGACCTTTCTTGATGTGTAGCGACAGGTTGTCTACGACTGTTACAGTGTCATTTCTCTGGTAAAATTGTTTGGTCAGGTTACGGATAACTAGCATTAATCTTTTTTAACCTAAAAAATTACTCAAGTCAAAGATGCACAAACTCATTGCCGTTGTCGGTCCGACCGGTTCGGGAAAAACTGCCCTGGCGGTCAAACTTGCCCAGAAATTCAACGGTGTCATAATTTCGGCCGACTCCCGACAGGTTTATCGGGGGCTGGATATCGGTACTAATAAAGAAGGGACACCCGGCAGGTGGAACAACCAGACAGTCAGACTGATCGACGGCATTCCCCAACTTTTGATCGATGTTGTCGACCCGGGCGATCGCTTTACTCTCAACGATTGGTTGCAACAGGCCCGGTATGGGTTAAAACACATATTTGAAAGAGGGCAATTACCGATTGTGGTTGGTGGGACGGGGCTGTATGTAACGGCACTTTTGGAGGGTTATCAGCCCGGCGGCGGTCGATTTGCTATAAATAATCAACCGGTCGATTTCGAATCTTTAATATTAATGCCAGCTATCGACCGAGAAATATTAAACCAAAAATCCGACCAGCGATGCAGCCGTGTTTTCGACGCCCTAGTAGCGGAAACAGAAGAATTGTTGGCGTCAGGAGTTTCGGGCGACTGGCTCGACAAAATTGGCCTTGATTATCGATATGTGTTTAAACGTATACGGGGGCAGTTGAGTCGGGAAGAAGCGATCGAGCAATATCAAGCGGCCAGTCGGGCTTATATTCGTCGTCAACTGACTTGGTGGCGCCATCACGGAGAGCCGGTGTTGGTTGGGTCGGTTCGGCGGGCAGAATTATTAGTTAAAAAAGGACTCGGCATAAGACCGCCGAGTCGTAGGAGTTGATCGGCTCAATGCAAAACCGATCGAATTCATTATCCATTAGCTATTCTTGAAAGTCAACCGAAAAACGCTAAATTGAGACTATGGGATGGAGGGGATTTTGAAGTGTCCGATGTGCGGTGGCGATTTTGAGAACGTCAACTTAAAAACAGTTGGCGGCAGTGGCACTTGGGCCAAGCACTGTAATCAATGCGGCGGCTTTTGGTTTGAGCGCGAGCCAACCGAATTTTTATCGGTTAATTCCATAGGTAAGGTCGATGTGCCAACTCCCAACTATTCGCTCAAAAATATCGACTTGGTTTGTGCGAATGACAATTCGCTTCTGGTTGGCGTCGAGCGGGATGATTTACCGGCTGGAACGCAGTACTGGCGTTGTCCTGATTGTGACGGAACATTCTATCCCAAGGGTCAGTTGGCGTTAGTCACCCACTGGCAACATGATGTCCACGGCGATCAGATCGCTGGCTTGGTTTCGGCTCGGTCGCGCGCAACTCTAGCTGGTGTGCTAGTGTTCGTGGGGACGGCGATGATGATGGTTGTTGCCCAAGAAACTGATCCGAATCTCTCGGCCGCTAGCGAGCAAGTTCTACCGACTGGTGGACCAAATATCTTAACCCTTTTATTATTGGGCATTACTTATCTGGCCGGGACAATTTTGGCGGTTTTGGGCCGAAAAATCCCGA
>CAYHNZ010000005.1:0-44430 GCA_964358205.1 uncultured Candidatus Saccharibacteria bacterium
TGTCATGGCAAGCTTTCGCTTGCCCATCATTTGGACCTTCGTCGACCACCCCTCTTATCTTACGACTGGTGAAAGCCATTACTTACTACATTAGGCCAGCTATGTTTCTTGTCAAGTAGACTGATCAGAATAGGAGGTATCAAGAGATTCTTGCGAAAAATAACGAATCACGAATTACGAATAACGAATTAAAATGGCAAATAACGAATATCGCTTGCGATCGCTTCTCGGCAAAACCTCGAAGAAACGAATCGCGAATCCCATATTATTTATTAGGAGACTTTGAGGAAATGATTATCCGAGAGAATATCAAATTGAGTTCCTCCGCTTCCCGGAGAAGGTTTCTTAGTTCCTCGCCTCTATCTGGATGAGACTCCAATAAAAGCTCGAGCCAGTACTGGGTTTCTCGAGATTCTTTTCTACACAAAGCGATCTTATGGACGAAATCATTCTTGGACTCATAGTTATTGGCTTCCCGATAATTGGCGCCGATGCTGGTGGCGGACCGAATCAGTTGGCTGATCATCGGCGTATCGATCACAGTCTTGGGAAAACTTCTCAAACATTTGATAGTAGCCAAACTGAACTTAGAAGTCCGACCCTCTAGGTCAAATCCCTTCATTCGTTATTCGTAATTCGTGATTCGTTATTGCCAGCGCTACTTTATCACTCCGGCGAGGTTGTAGATCGGGACGATGATCGAAAAGACGAGGAAGGCGACGCCGAGACCGACAATCAGGAAGATGACCGGTTCGGTTAAGGCGCTAATGTTTTTGATTGATTGATTGGTCTCTTCTTCGTAGTAGGTGGCCAACTTTTGTAATACTTGCTCAAGTTTGCCGGTCTGTTCACCGACGGCGACCATTTGGGTAATCGTGATGGGGAAAATGGAAAATTTCTGTAGGCTTTGGGAAATCGGTGCGCCGCGTTCAACATTGCGAGCCACCACACTCAACGCCTCCTTGTAAAGAACGTTGTCCAAAACCAGCGCTACCGCATCGAGCGCCTGAATAATTGGCACGCCCGACTCCATCATTAAGCCCAAAATGCGGGTAAAACGAGCCATCTCCATATTCCTAATTAAGTTACCGAAAGCGGGAATTCTCAAAAACAAGGCGTTGGTGTTGCGTCGGCCATCTTCGGTACTCAAATATCGACCCGTCAGATAGATTAGGCCAACAATAACGATAATGTAGACGTACCAGTTATTTATTAAGCTATTAGTGATAAAGACCACGGTTCTGGTCGTCCAAGGCAGGGCGACGTCCGACTCCTTGAAGACTAATTCTAGCGCCGGCACAATTCGAGTGACCATAATAATGCCGACCGCAATCATTGCTAAAACAATAAAGCCCGGGTAGAGCAAGGCGCCGATCACTCGGGAACGGAAACCCTGATCACGCTCCATTTCGTCGGCTAGCAAATTAGCAACAGTGTCGAGCTTGCCCGTTGATTCACCAGCCGAAACAACTGAAACGAAGACCTCGTTAAATACTTTGGGGTGTTTTTTGATCGCCGAAGAGAATTTGATGCCGTTTTCAAGATCAACTAGTACGTCTTGAAGAACTTCACTCAAAAGGGGGTTTTTAGTTTGTTCAATCAGTGACCGGAGCGCTTGAGTAATCGGCAGGCCAGATTCCAGCATCACCGCCAGCTGACGGGCTAAAAAGGCCCGATCTTTATTGGAAACTCGGACGAAAAGTGAAGCGAAGAGAGAATCAGTCCTGGCCATCAGCAAAAGCTTCGCTTTGAGAATTACTGAATTCAAAAATTACTAAATTACTGAATTGCGGATTGTTGGTATTTGTATATGGATTCATTTAGTTATTTCGTTATTTCGTTATTTCGTTATTTCGTTATTTAGTTATTTAGTTATTCTATCTATTAGTACACCATCATCTTAAACGCTTTGGGGTCGAGAGCCCATTGTAAGGCAGTGTCGATCGTAATCTCGCCACGGGAGACCAGTTCGGCCAAGACCTTATCAAGGGCGATCATCCCTTCGGAGGCGGAAGTTTGAATAATATTGGGTAACTGGTGAGTTTTGCCCTCTCTAATCGTGTTACGAACAGCCGAGTTAGCGACCATAATCTCCGTAGCGAGTACTCGCCCACCCTGGGCACGAGGCAGTAATCGTTGAGAGACTACACCTAGCAAGACATTGGCCAACTGCATTCTAACCTGCTGTTGCTGGTGCGGCGGGAAAACATCGATCATTCGATCAGCGGTCTGGGCGGCGGAGTTGGTGTGGAGAGTCGTAAATACCAAGTGACCGGTCTCGGCCAGGGTTAGGGCCGCTTCAATTGTCTCTAGGTCTCGCATCTCACCGACAAGAATAGCGTTGGGATCCTCGCGTAAGGCCGAGCGTAAAGCGCGGGCAAAAGAGTTGGTATCCGAGCCAACTTCACGTTGGACGATAATCGACTTTTTGTGTTCAAAAACATACTCAATCGGATCTTCAATCGTAATAATATGGTCAGCCCGTTTTTGGTTGATCGATTCAATCAGAGCCGCCAAGGTCGTTGACTTACCGTGACCGGTTGGCCCGGTAATGATAACAAAACCTTGACTCGGTTCGGTAAAGCGTTCGAGAATCGGCGGAACGCCCAATTCTTCAAGGGATTTAATCAAAACTGGAATTAAACGTAGGGCGGCCGAAATATTGCCCTTCTGGTAGAAGGCATTAGTTCGAAAACGGGTTTTTTGGTAGCCAAAAGAGAAGTCTAGCTCGCGGCGTTGTTGAAGCCGTTCGACTTGCTCGGCGTTCATAATACTCATCAGCAATCGTTCCGCCGTTTCAGGCGTGACAACGCCCTTGTCAGTGATCGGTAGGAGCTTGCCGTCGATACGCAATGCCGGTGGCACACCGACGGTCACGTGTAAATCACTCGCACCCTTCTCGATCGCTAAATCGAGCAGTTCTTTCATCTCGGTTGTCATTGCTTCGGCCATTAGTAAATTCCTCCGGAATTTACAGAATATAGAATATAGATTTTAGAATTAAGAATGGGGCCAAAACAAAATTCCTGATTCCCGATTCTTGATTGTTGATTTTCTCTTTTCATTCCCCTCCTCTACTTACTTAGTATACTCATTATCTTCGGCGAGCCAAATACTCTCGGCAATAAGCGGAATTACTGAATTTCTGAATTACGGAATTACGGAATTGAGGATTTTTAGTCATTTAGTATTTTAGTAACTTCGAATGAAAGAGAAGCGAGTGCCAGCGACATTTAGTAATTTAGTAATTTAGTAATTTAGTAATTTAGTAATTTAGTAATTTAGTAATTTTTATCACGCATCTACTTCCGGTAGTTCTTTGGTATGGGTGGTGGTGACGCGCATTATTTCATCGACGGTGGTGATGCCCTTAAGGGCCTTGAGTAAACCGTCTTGGGTCATCGTAATCATGCCGTTGGCAATAGCGGCTTTTTTGATGTCGGAAGCTGGCGCTTTCTTAACCGCTAACTCCTCAACCTGGCTAGTCATCGCCAAAACCTCAAAGATACCGATTCGTCCCGAGTAACCGTTACTGCACTCCTTGCAACCTCGACCGTGATAGAAAATTAATTGGTCAAGATTAAGGTTTTTCATTTGCCCGGACGGCAGATCGGCTAACTCCTGCTTAATCGTTTCTAGTAAAGCGTGAGGGATAACGGCTTTTTCTCGACATTTATCGCAGATCTTCCGAACTAATCGTTGACCGACGACGGCGTTAAGCGACGAAGTAATTAAGAAAGGCTCTACCCCCATATTGATCATCCGCGGCAGGGCACCGGCGGCGTCGTTAGTATGCAGAGTGGTTAGAACCAAGTGCCCGGTCAAAGCGGCATGGGTCGACATGGCCGCTGTTTCCAAATCACGAATTTCACCGACCATAATAATGTTCGGGTCTTGACGCAGAACTGACCGTAGACCTTCGGCAAAAGTAAAGCCAATTTGGGGCTTGACCTGGGATTGGTTGACTCCGGAAAGTTCGTACTCAACCGGATCTTCTAGGGTGATAATATTGACCCCCGGTTTGCTCAATCGGTTTAAAATAGCGTAAAGGGTCGTCGACTTACCCGAACCAGTTGGCCCAGTTGACAGAATTATTCCGTACGGCTTGCTGACATTAGCGATGAGGGTGTCAAAATTAGTTCCGGTTACGCCCAGCTGTTCTAAGGTTAGCACCCCCTGGCTCTTGTCGAGCAGTCGCATCACAATCTTCTCGCCGTGAACAGTTGGCAGTGTTGAAACACGCAAGTCCACCTGGCGATTGTCGATAATAACATCAAATCGACCATCTTGAGGGATGCGTTGTTCGTCGATCTTCATCTTGGCTAGGATTTTGATTCGAGATATAAGTGGGGCGTGCAAGAAGTGCGGAACTGATAAAATATCATGCAGAATGCCGTCGATTCGGAAACGTAACCGAACAGCATTGACTAAAGCTTCGATATGGACATCGCTAGCCTTCATTCGAATCGCCAAGAACAGCGTTGCCGCCACAATTTCTGGAATAACACCGCCCCGAAAAACCTTACTTAACTCCTCGACCGACAGAACCGGCCCCTTAAGAAGTTTGTCGAGGTTTTGGCTTTCTAGGCTATTCTCCTGTTCTTTGGCTAGTCGTTGAAGTTCCACCGTTGATTCGCCGACCGTCGGTCGATTGATAATATCATCTGAAGACAGTACCAACCCTTCGCTAACCCCCACCACCTTGGTGGTTTCGCCACTTTGATTTGACTCGGTCGCTTGGGCGTTATTAGCATTGATCGTCGCTTCGGATAGCTTGGGTATTTCAATCTGGCTAGTGGCAGCGACTGGTTGATGATCGCTTTTCGAGGCACCTGGGGCAACAGCTGGCTCTTTTTCAATGATCTCGTCTTTTATCTCACCGACTTTCTCTACCTCGCTTTCGTAAAGTCCCAAAGCATATTGGAACGACTCGGCGGTGGTTTGATAACGATCAACCAAAACTTTGTTCTTAGTTTCGATAAAACCGATGATTTCTTTAGTCTTGGGGTCGTTGAGGTTCAGAATCGCCATCTTAATCATCGGCGGCTCAAACTTACTCTTCGGCTCGGCCTGGTCAAAAACGATGATACTGTAGCGTCTAGCAACCGAGAGCGGGATTTTATTGAGAGTGTTCGGCGGTATTTCAACCTTCTTAAGGTCGATTGTTTTTATTCGGGGCTCTACCTCGTCAATTAAATCTTGTTTATTTAATGACTTGACCGGAGAGGGTGAGTCGGTAGGCTTCGGGATAAATTCCGGCGGGCTAATAGGCGGCTGATTCTGATGAGGAGCGGTGGGCGGTATTTCCTTTTCAACTGTCGGCGTTAGTTTGAACTCGCTCGTCAGCGTCGTGTTATTGTTAAGGGGTATCGATTGCCCCTTCTGGATGATTGACGGGGCGTCAAGTTTGCGGAAAACTGCCTCAATATCCCCCCTAGGAACGACCGCTAATTCGATCGAAAGTCCGCGCTCGTGCTTCAAGTGAGCCAAAATTGACGGGGCGCGAAACTGTAAACTTGCCGGGTCACCAATGGCCAAAAAAAGCTTTGGTCCAACCAGATCGTACGGTATAACCGAGTATTTTTGAGCGACTATCTCCGGCAATAACTGGAGAACTGACGGCTTGATCGGTCGGTCAACTAGTCGGATGAACGGTAATTTGTAAAATTCCGCGTAAAGCTGGGAAAGCTTATCGCGATCTATTAGATTGTGGCTCAATAAATATTGGTCAATTTCGAGAAAACCCCGGCTCCCGATGATGGAGCGGAAATCCTCTTTTAAAACTCGCTGACGAACTAAAAAATCAACGAAGGAACGTGACGGATTTTTTAGTGAAGGCAGGGCGCCGATCAAAGCCATGCATTAAAGGCTCCCAAAGACATTGTTTTTACCCAAGCTTTCCGGGCTGACCGTAACTGGAATACCGCTTGGTGTATTTAACCCGCCGATAGTTTTATTCAGCTCGTTACTACTACTAAACAAGTCTCGAGGAATCTCTTTTAATGGGTGGGCAACAGCCTTAACTTCAGCGTCTCGTGGTAAGCCAGAAAGTATCGAGAATATGAAACCCAGTACGGCCACTAGCAGTAAGCCGATGCCGATATAAGTTTCAAGCCGGCTGGTAAAACGACTAGGCATTATAAATTCCCTCCTTGGTAAACTAACCCGAGCTGCAAAGTAACGGTTAAGTTCCCGCTCCCGTCCGAGCTAATGGTCTGATTTTTAATTTTGGAAGAGCGAATATTGTTGTTAAGGGCATCTAGAAACTTCGTTACTGCCGTCATATCCCCACCGAAACCAAGGGTTAAAGGCAATTCTGAATCGGAGGGAGTGCCAACCGTCGCCGTTGAAAGTACCACGCCAGCGCTGCTAGCCAAAGCTTCAATCATTACCAGCGCTTCCGGAATTTGGCTAGATTGAGGCATAGCCAGATACATTGCCTTGAGTGTCTCCTGAACAGCCGAGCCCTGTTTATTAATTTCGCTGATGTCGGCGAGACGCTGATCGTAAGAATTAACCTCCTCACTTAAAGTTTTAACCTTAAGAGCGCGCTCGGAAAATACCTTCATCTGACCGCGCACCACAACCAAATAGCCCATAACCGCAATGGCCAATAAAATTAATCCCGTTCGGGTGTGTTTGGGCATCACTGTAACACTCCTGTATTAACTGTGCCCGACACCGAAAAAGTGACGATTCGGGTTTCTCCCTGGCTTGAATACCCGTTGTTATTAAGAGAAATGGCAGAAAAGGGGGTAGGAATGGCGTCTGTTCCTTGGTTCCAGGCGACAATTAATTTTGCCAGATCATTCAATGACCCAACATCCCCTTCGGCTCTAAAGGTACCGCCTTCGGCAATTGCTAGACTGGTTAAATGGACATTTTTCGGCGTTACCGCATTGAGTAGGACGTAGAACTTGCTCCATTTTACTTTGGAGGCCAGAACATTTTTCAATTTGTCGCTACCGTCCAGAACCTCGTTGACCTGGGTATTAATAGTTCGGTTCTCCGGCAAGCTTAAGGCTGTCTGATCGGCCGCGAGTTTTTCCGACAAGGTGGTAATACGACTTTTCTGATATAGATTGAGACCGATTAGTAGCAGAATTTCCACGACGACAATAAAGAAAATAACGAAGCCAAAACCATCGATCACCGACTTACCGGCATCGACTGATGTAATGTCAGCCCCTTCTTTATCTGAATGTTTGCGGTCGTGTGTGTCCAAATCCCCTCCTACCTTATCTATCTATCTATATAATCACTCTACGTGGAGTATCTAAAAGCTGTCAATGGCCGATATCTTTGGCGGGGTTGACTCAAATGACAGAACGGGTCTACGCTAGATTAATAGTTGGTGCTGATGCGCCAAAAGTAGGACTCATAAAAAAATAGGGGGGAAATGCAAATATCAACAGTTACTAAAGTAATCCTCGGCTTCGCCTTCGGGGCGATAGTCGGTGGTGGAGTGATTTCGGCGATCGCCACACTGGATGACACTAGCAGTCAATTAGCCTTCGACTCGGTTCAGTCGGGTATTAAAGTTAGTCAATCTAACTATCCGCCGATGCCACCGTGCTCGGACACGCAATTTACACCAGAGCAACGGGCTCAAGGTATGCACTGCCCGACTGAAGCGGAGTATCAGCAAATGATGCAGCAACAAAACCAGCAACAACAGCAACAACAACAGACTCAACCGCCACCGACCGGTCAGAACTCCGACCCTAATCAAACTCAAAATCAACAGCCCCAACCAAATTCTGACCCTAATTATCGACCGCCAGCTGGACAAACGGTTCAAACTAACCCAAATCCAAATGGCTCACAACCGCCACCAAACGGCCAAAACCCTAATCAATCTCAAGACGGTCAGCCTGGGCAACCAGGACAATTTGGTCAACCCGGACAGCCGTTTAATGCTGCTTCGACTAATATCGGGCCTCCTCCCGAGCTGAATTTTCAACGACCAGCCGGACTTGATGATCCCGACAAATGTTTCCGCGAGAAAGGTGGCGAAGCGCTCGTCACAGCTGTTAAAACCGGCCGAATGACGCCCGCTTTAATGTCAACAGCTGGCAGTTGCTTCAGCGCTCGCTTTAACGCCGCTCCCGGCCAAGGTCAGCCTGGACAAGGTGGTCCTAACGACCAAGGAGGGGCTCCCGGTCAGGCCGGTCAACCATTTGGACAAATGACTATCTTTTCCGGAGAATTCATCAAAAATATGTCTTCCGTTAAGCCACCGTCAAATGACTGTGTGGTAAAAATTGCTGGTGAGGCTGTCGCCGAAAAAATGTTCGGTCAAGGTATCCAACCGGATAACGCCACAAGGGATAAAATCTTTAAAGCTGGTTGTTTTGGCCCGCCACCGAGCGAAAACGAAGGCCAGAACGGACCAAACGGCCAATCAGGCGCTCCGGGACGACAATTTGCCGGCCCACCCCTGGAAGTAGTTGATTGCCTGAATAAAATAGCGGGTAACGGCGATATTCAGTCCGGCAAACGTAACCCAACCCCAACCGAGTTTAACGCCGGTCAAGCCTGCTACGCCAAGGCTGGTGCGACACCGTTCTTTGTCCCACCTTCCCAAGTACCGGAGAATTCACCGCTCGCTCTTTGCGCCAAAGCCGTAATTGGTGTGACCGATATTTCTACCATCACCCCCGACTCGCTAACTCGAGCCCAGAAACAACGAATGCGCACCTGCTATGCCCCGTCTGGCGACCAAGCTATGGCTAATACCCAACCTAGTCTCTCCCAAGAGGCAGCTGATTGTATCAAAAAAGTTATGGGCGAAGCGGCTTTTTCTCAAGTGAGTACTGGTCGGCTCGAACCAACTGCCGAGCAACGCAAAGCCGGTGCTGTTTGTTTCCCAAAAAAGGGTTTGTCAAAGATTGCCGAGCTATCAGAAGCGGCGGTGCCTAAAACCCAGGCGGAAGCATTGATGGCCGATGTTGATGCCAGTTTAGTGTCAGAGCCAACCGTCATTGCGCCGACAACCGAAGAGGTAAGCCAGAATCCGGACGAATCTAATTTCGAACTGACCGGAGAAGTGACAGAAGGCGAAACCGTTGACATCTACTATAACTCCGATGCTACTATCGTCACTGCCGAAACTAAAGACGCTACCGGCGGTAAAAAAACTTGGAGTACCGATATTGCCTACAGCAGCTTGAGCCAAGATGAAAAACATACCGCTTATGCGGTTACGACTAAATCCGACGGCACCGCCGTTCGTAGCCCGCTGATTGCTTTCGAAGCCAAAGCGGCTGATCCCACTACAGATTCAACCACCGGTACCGGTCGCAATATGTTGATTCTCTACGGCGTATTAGGAGCTTTGGCCCTAGCCGTCATCGGCTTTGTCATTGTCCGTCGCCGACACAAAGCGGTTGTCTAGTTCAAAAAGATTGTCGCAAAAAGCCCACGCATGGTGGGCTTTTTGCCTTGGCAGGAGCTGTGGGAATCGGACCCACGACAACAGATTTGGAGTCTGTCGTTATACCACTTAACTAAGCTCCTAAACTAATCACATCCTTAGCAAAGGCATTATAAAGTGAACGCAGCTCTAGGGCAATTCTTGAATCGTAGTATCTGACATTGATACAGCCCTTATAGCCTTCCCTGATACGGATGCGAGTATGTGGTTTTAGGTAGGACTTCGTAAACTGCGACAAAGGTATACTCGTTTTTTTTGCCCAAAACTCCTTAATTTCAGTCTCGTCATGATACTCGTGAATGTGGACTAAGGCTCTCATTTTTCGCAAATCAATCTCAAATGCACTACGAAGCAAGCTTAGGAAAGTTTCCACCATATCAGGATCAGAGTTCATGAAATAGACATGGGTGTCTGTGTGTTTACCTCCTTCTGTCCAAAAGAAAATTGAGCAAAATAACTTTTTCAAGTCCTTGGTAGTATTGATGTGAGATAAGGTTTCGTGAGCACTCTTTTCATAATTCTTTAGAAGTAAGTCCCTTTTCTTCCTCTTCGTCTCTATTGTTCGGTAATGTCCAATAATTCGACGTTGCTTGAGTCTTTGCTGAGCATTTTCATCGAGTACTACACCCTTTACCCAAGCAGAAATTGTTGATTTAGACATTCCCATGCCTTGAGCGAGCTCTTTAATAGAAAGTCCCGTAGACCGTAAACTTAACACTTCATTTTTCTTCTCGATGCTGTAAGACATAGTCTTGTCACTAAACTATGCAGTTCGTTTTTGGAATAGTCAAGAGCTTGAAGTAATTGGGTAAGTTATGATATTCACCCTGGGAGTGGAAATGGGAAGAGTAACGGGTTTACTTCCCCTCTTTGTGGGGGGTTTGTTTCTTGCAGCGTTTGCAGAATTTCTTCAGTTCCAACCGGGTGGGGGTGTTGGTTTTGTTTTTTTCGGAATAAAAATTGCGCTCTTTACACTCGGTACATTCGAGAGTAATCGGCATTCGGGCGGTTTTCTTGGCCATTGTTTTTCTATTTTACAGGTTAATTCTGCGATTGTCTAGATACTTGGAGCCGAGAACGGGATTCGAACCCGTGGCCTTGTCATTACCAATGACATGCTCTGCCAGCTGAGCTATCTCGGCAAGTTGTTGAGAAAAAATCTTACGAAGCTTGGTGTTATTGAATTGTACCGTAACCACACCATACCGCGCCTTCCGTTTATAAGTCCCCTTTGACTGGGAGGGCGAGAAAACTGGCTTCGAGAATTGCCTCCTATCGATTCTAAGGGATTTACACCAATAATCCAATGATTCCTTGACATTATTGTCGTGGAAGAGTTGAAGACTAAAATGTAAAGTATCCTTTTTCAAGGAATAAAAGTGACATAAAAAGTTAATGAACTGTGCTAATAATTCTGGGTCGGTGTTCCCAAGCCTGATCGCACAGGTTGACGCTTTTGTCCCCTCCCCCCAATAAAGTCCTAGTCCGAGTCCATATAAGACGCCCTCACCTACTGAACCAGGCCTACGTAGTACAAAAGGATCCCCGTTCGGGTTTCTCTTTGCATAAGTTGCTTCTGATTGAGAGCGACGCACAAGTTTAAACTTGTCCATCCAGTAATTTACTTTATGTACTGAACAGCCAAGACTCTCGCCAATCTCAAAGGAGGACTTCCGCTGGAAGTAATAGAGATCTTTTAGTAAGTCTTCTGAAATCATATTGGTTGTTCTACTACATATTAGTAAGAAGCTCTATTGGGAGTCAACAGTTAAAAAGTGCTGGGGGAGGGATTCGAACCCCCGTAGCCCGAAGGCGCTTGGTTTACAGCCAAGTGTAATTGTCCACTCTACCACCCCAGCAATCAGTGAATAAAGTACCGAGCCACCTCCCGGATTTGAACCGGGGACCCGCTCTTTACAAAAGAGCCGCTCTGGCCGCTGAGCTAAGGTGGCGACAACTACTAAATTCTAACACTAGTTACCCGAGCAATCCAGGCAGGGATTCACTTTCTTTCAAGTAGGTGGTCTAGAAGTTGTCGGTATTTTTTGGTGACTGGATCGAGCGTGATTGCCTCACGAGCCGAAACGGTCGCCTTTTGCCGGTCGTTGTTTCCCATATAAGCTAGGGCTAGATTGTAATGTCGGCTCGGGTTGTACTTATCACACTTAACGGCAACCTTAAGTGATTCAATGGCATCGTTGAAGTTTTTTTGATGCAGATAGATTACCCCCAAGCGAGCGTAAACACGAGCATCACCAGGGGTACGGGTAGCGGCTTTAAGAAAAAATTCCTCGGCTTCGGCGTATTTCCCCTTTTTAAACAACTCGTCACCTTCGTCAAAAAAGCCAGCGATTTCCGAGCTATTATCGGCTGGCTCTTCGTTCCAAAAAGTATGGCTGTCTGCATGCACCACCCGCTCCCCGTCACGGCTGGAAATCAACGGAATTTTGCTTTTAACATTTCGTGTCCGCGCTTTCAGTCCTAGGATCGCACTAACTCCCAATCGACCGATTGACCGACCGAAATTGACGATCGTCGAACCAATAATGTTAAAAATTCGCATAGAACCTTGAGTTCGACGAACTAATAAAATAAGAAAAGCTGCCAAGGCTAGGAAGAAAACGATTTGCGCTAGCATCACTTACTCATTTAGCCTCATTCCCGCTCCAGTGCAAGAGTAACCAATCGATTGTCAGTTTATGATTGGCATTTTGATTAAGTTTTTTTATCGCTAGATCGAGTAGCTCTAAGCGCCGACAGATGAGTTGGCTCGGATTAGCTAGTAGCTGTTCTCGGGTGGCGATCATCTGTTGACCTAGCCGTTCGACCGCCTCCGTCTTAGAGCAATCTGTTAATTCAACAAATATATCTGCATCGGTTTGATCAAAGACACCAGTAATCTGCGTCGGTGGAGTGTAACTGTTGGGTAACTCGGCCAAGCGCGACATAATTGTTGGTAATAGTTTATTGACTTGGTTTGTTCGTAAAATAATAACTGCTGTTTCCGGTGGCTCCTCGAGCAATTTTAGGAGAGTATTTTGCATTATTTCAGAAAGTAGATGAGCGTCTTTAATAAAAACTAACCGAGCCGAGCCAACGGCTTTGAGCTGAACTTGAGCGATTAGCGTTCGCAATGCCGCAACATCTCCTTCGGCGCTGTCAAAGATTAATTGATCAACCAGGGGAAAACTGGCAATAACGGTGTCGGCGCTTTGATCGCCATTCAATAAATAGGCTAGCCCGGGGCGAATCGAGCTAGAGAGAGGAGGTTGTTTAGGCATTGATGTTGGCATAATAATATCTTTCAGGCCTGACGGCTAGAGAGAATCGATTGAAATGACCAACGCAACTTGGTAGACTATCAGCATGAGCGATGTCTTTCTAGATAAAACCCTGAAGTGTAAAGATTGTGGCAATGACTTCATCTGGACCGCTGGCGAACAAGAGTTTTTTGCTAAAAAGGGCTTCACTAACAAGCCGGCGCGTTGTAAGGATTGCCGTCAAAAAAACCGTCAAAAAGTTGAGGCCGAATACTTTTCGGTGACTTGCTCTGGCTGTCAGCAAGTTGGGGAGGTTTTATTCAAACCGGCCAACCCGGAGGCAGAAATTTTCTGCAAGAAGTGTTTTGAAGAAAAGTTTATGGCACCAGCGGCGTAAAGTAAAGGCTACAAGTCTGAAGTCTAATTTAAGTAACAGGTTTTCAAGTATTAAGTACTTAGTAATTGATTACTTTAGACTTACTTTGAACGAACCGCCAGCTGGCGGTGAAAAGCGAGCGCTAGCGACAAATGAGACTTTAGCCTTGAGCCTTTAGACTTGCTGGTTAGACTTTTGCCAGAGCTGGCTTTGCTTTGGCAAGACTTCGGCGGCAACGATTACAGATCAGCAGGCCATCGAGTTTTTGAAGATTTGGGTAGATCGCTCTCTTTGTTTTATGCAAAGACTTGGGTCGGTTAAACCCTACTTGTGGCGATTTCAAACAAATCTGACAATACAATTTCGTTCTGTTCATCTTAATTATATTTTGCGGTTCAATAATTTAGTAGATATTCTATGGATTTGACCTTGATAACTAACGAAGTAATCATATACTACTTAATATGTCCGATCAATACTCCAATCTTTTTTTCGGCCTTGTTTTGATTGGAATAATATTAATGAGCTTATCAATTCATGAATTCGCCCACGCTTTTGTGGCTAATTTATTTGGCGACCCGACGGCCAAGCACGAAGGTCGCTTAACCCTTAATCCCCTGGCTCACTGGGACTCGGTTGGGACAACGATTCTAGTTGTTTTATTGGCTCTGCGAGCGTTTGGTTTGAGCGGCCTGCCGGCTTTTGGCTGGGGCAAACCCGTTCCCGTTAACGAAGATAATTTTGAGAATCCTCGCCTTCATGGTCTTCAAGTTGCCCTAGCTGGCCCGATGAGTAATTTTATTTTGGCTTTAATTTTTGCCGCCTTAGTTAGGTTTGTTCAACTACCCGAACTATTGGGCGCAGTTTTGGTGATGGCCATCTATATAAATTTATTCCTGATGTTTTTCAATCTCCTGCCCATTCCACCGCTGGACGGTTCGAGAGTTCTGCGGTTGTTTATGAGTCAGGAGACTTATTACGCCATGGCTGGCAGCCCGTTTTTCCTGTTCGGGGTGATTTTTGTCATCTTCTTCTTTCTGTCTGACCCACTCGTTCGAGCAACATCGTATTTGACTAGCTTGCTGATCGGCGGTTAGATTGTTTTCAGTCGCTTGGGGTGGGAATATGAACAAATATTTTCGGGGTGTAATCGTGTCAGAGCCACTCATATTCCTCTTTCGCGACCGCTCAATCGTAATAGCACAGCTGATAATGCGTATTGACATCTTGGTCAGGCCATGGCGCAGTTGGTAGCGCGCCGGGCTGGGGGTCCGGAGGTCGCGAGTTCGAGTCTCGCTGGCCTGACCAAAATGTCATGAGATGGCTGGGGGTCATGAGATCGCTGGTTCGAGTCCAGTCGCCCCGACCAATCAGGATATAATACTGACTTACCTATTGACTATTAAAGCTTTTTCAGGTATAAAAACGGGTGTGAATAGTGACCTTAACATTGATACCGTGTGGACCGGCCCACTTGAAAACTTTAAAGTTGAAGCTTACAAACAAGGTCTGCATTCGACTCCTGTACCCGAAAAAATCGGGGACTTCGTACGAGAGTACATCATCAAAACGCTTAACATAATGCGTTCCGAGCTCGCCCACGACATCACCTATATACACATAATTGATACGGTGATTGAGCAGGTCAAAACAGCACGAGAACCCTGGAAATTGGATGTACACGGTGTGCACATCCGAGGTCACAGTCATCACTACCGTGCTACGATTCGTGCTTATCAAGTAACGACTCATAACACGCTAGACCTGATTGTCCAGCCCGGTGATGCCTCAACAAGACGACGCTGCATGCTTTCCGTGCCTTCTGATGTACAGGGCCGAATGGTTGGCAAGCTTCTCGATGGGATTTTCTCGGTCCTGCGGCCACATACGACCTATCAGATGGCGGGGACTATCATTGAGGCCATCTCAATTGATGTGGCTTTTGAAAATCGCATCCACTTGGGAAGAGGCGTGAGCGATGAAACTAAGGCAGGGCGCTCGGCAGCTAAGGCCGCATCAAACTTCTTGCGCTCTCGGGATAAAAAGGCGAGTTTCGTTCAGCTTTTCTTGTCGCACTACGGTGGAGAAGGGGCTATCTCGACCAGTGAGGTCAACGGTCTGCTTACCAAGCAATGGAACCAGGATACGCCAGCCCAAACAAGTAAATTCTTTAAGGAAGTTCGGGAGAACCTTTTTAGTAAGGCAGTACTCGGATACGGGTTGCTTGCACCCGACGAAGAAGGAGCGTATATGCTAGGGGAGTACGGCAATATAATCGCCGATGAACTGGAAGCAGCTCGTCGGGAGCTAGAAGACCGTCAGAAGCAGCGTCTGCTCGAAGAAAAGAAATTAGACCTAAGTAATCTTCGGGCCCGAAAGCTTGAAGTCGCCGAAAGACTAGCAGCTCTAGATAGGCAGATTGCCGAGCTTGAGATAGCAATCAGGAGCCTTTCTTGATCATTGGTCCCCAGGTATTCCTGGGGGCCGCTTTTATTTGTAAAGAGTGGCCCCGGGCAAAGCAATCACCTTACCGCACTTGCTGTTAGTCGCTCTCTCTGCTACAACCAAGCCAAGTCACTATGGACGAATTATCTCTCCCTTACGACATTTTGCGTTTTGATTACAAAGAGCGTCTCACCGATCGATTTTTGACAACCTACCTGCATCGGTTCGAATTGTTCAGTAAACCGGTTGCCCTAGTAGTGCTGATCGAAATTATCAATCCCTGGCATCCTTCGAGCGAGTTGGGCCAAAAAATACTCAACTGCTTGGTTCGGGAATTCTCACAAAGCGAGGGTCAGTCTCATCTAATCCGCTTCGAAACTAGTCTTAAGCGAGTTAACCGAGATGTCCAAGAGGCGCTCGACCAAACCAAATCCCCCGTTTCCTGTCTGGCGGTATTGCTTGAGTCAGACCAAATTCACTCATCGGGTATCGGCACAGCCAAGCTAGGACTACTGCGAAACGGTAAACTAGCTACCGTCATTGGCTCAAGAGGCACTACTACTGACACTTTCGCCGCAGTAACGAGCGGCGATATGAACGAAAACGACTGGCTGTTAATCGCCAATAATACTTTTTACTCCAACTTAACCGATTTAGATGGTCAGGTTTGGCTGATTGATGATCTGGCAAAAATTGGTGACGAAATTAGTCGACTCGATCTCGTCGACAAAAACCAGGCAGCGGCCGGAGTTCTATTGCGCTTTAATCAGACCCGTCCTACGACTAATCAGACCGTATTGTGGGACGAGAAAGGGACGCCCAAAATAAATCTCCCCCGATTATCGTGGTCAAAAGTTAATTTTGGCCCTCTAGCTGAAATAATCTCGCCCGTAATTGGTGTCGCCAATCGGATGTGGAGAAACGTAATCAAGCTAAGTACTAATAGGGAGAACGATTTTACCAAAAACAATTCGGCATTCAAACTTAAATTACCCTTGCCAGCCAAACGTATTCTGCTATTAATTATTTTTCTAATACTAATAGTGGCTACTATATTAATTGGTAATTGGCGATCTCAACGAAACAAGGCAACCGACAGTGTCGAGACTACCCTGCTAACCGAGTTACGGAGCTCGCCCGCCGATCAACTTCTGAATGGCTTGGCTCAAAAGTTTACTGTTGATGGCTATCAGTCTCTTGATGAAACCAGCAAAACCGAACTAGCGGCTCTACTGATCAGTCAGAAAATATTTATAACCGATTTGCCGTCCCCTATCACTCAAGCACCGAGCGATATTGTGGCGCTGGAAATCCTTAACAACCAACCGCTCTTCATTGATAGTCAGGGCCAAATCTGGATTTACAACGGTTCGTTACTAACCCAGGTGAGTCAGAAAACACCGATTGCCAACCCTGTTTCGCTGACGGCATTTGGCCCGACAAACATCGTTGCTAGCGATACGGCCGGCAATATTTGGCGCCTTGACGGCAGTAGCAATCAACCGATCGCCTTGACCCAAGCCGGAGCCCAAATTAATGGGGCAAAACTAGTCGATCATTATCAGGGCAACCTTTACCTAATCAGTCTGGCTTCGCGCGTCACCTCACGAATTAATAATTTTACCGGCGACTTGGCCAGTATTTCAATTTACAACAAGGCTGAAAATCTACTAGGAATCACTAACCCCAGCGACATCGCCATCAACGGCAAGGTTCTAATTGCCGATAGCCAAGGATTGGTCGTCGAGTTTGCTAGAAATACCTCGGGCATCGTTAAATTCCAGACTCCAACCGTTGATGGGCCAGTCAAAATTGCGACCAGCGACTCCGCCCCATTAACGATAATCAGCTCCGGCCGAGTCCTCTATCTTCTCGACAGCACCAACACCCTAGTTAGCACAATTTTCTTGACCTCTAGCGCTAAAATCAGCGATATCATTCTCGACCCAACAAGCCCAGCGAAATTCTGGCTGGCCTCCGGCAAAGACTTGTACAGCATCAGCATCAACCTTCAATAAACTCATCAGGTAGAGGACAGGCCTCAACCTGTAGAATCTACAGGTTGAGGCCTGTCCTTCAGGTTCGAGAATAAGTTAATTGTCCTTGGCGACCATTCGGCTGGGGGCGGAGATGCCGATTAGGTCCAGCGTCTTTTTGATTGTCAGGCTGGTGGCTTTGAGAATGGCTAAGCGGGAGTTGGCAATTTCTGGTGACTCCCCAACTACCCGGACGGTTTCGTAAAAGCTATGAAGGTCAGTCGCTAAAGCGGTAGCGTAATGAGTTAAGCGATGAACTTCTAGATTGCCGGCAATTTCTTCAACTAAATCAGGGAATTGAATGATTCGCAGTAACAGCTGTCGCTCGATTGGATGAGTAATGATGATTTTATCAGGAATAACAAAGTCGTCTTCTTTAGAGAATTGGCGGAAAATCGACGAAATTCGAGCGTAAGCGTATTGAATGTAGAAAACTGGATTTTGATTTGAGTTGGAGGTGGCTAGATTGAGATCGAAGTCTATTTGGGAGTCGGTGCTTTTATTGAGAAAGAAAAAACGAGCGACATCTGGCCCAATCTCATCTAAGACGTCGTCAAGCGCCACATAGGTTCCAGCCCTTTTAGACATTTTGACCTCTTGGCCGCCCTTAATTAAGCGAACCATTTGAGTTACTACCCAATCGAGAGAGCCGCCCCACATATAATGAGTCCGCAAAATTCCTTCGATAACTCTGGTTAGTTGTTTGGAATATACAAAGTGATCGGCGCCAACAACATTAATCAACCGGTGATAACCACGCTGGATCTTGAAACTGTGGTAGGCAATATCAGAAGCAAAATAAGTCTCCTCGTTAGTCCCCCTAATCAGCACCCGATCTTTGTCGTCGCCAAAACGGGTTGTCGAGAGCCAGGTGGCACCGTCAGCTTCGTAAACATAACCCCCGACTTCAAGCAACTCTAAACTTTTTTTATAAACGCCGGTTTGATAGAGCGACTCTTCGGAGAAAAATTGATGAAAATTGATCCCGACTTTTTTGAGCATCGGTTTAATCATCTCTTCCATTACAATGGCCGACGCTTTTTCCCCGACTTTTACCGGATCCTTCTCTTTTATTCTTTTGGCTAGCGCATCAATATATTCACCGCGATACTGGGCCAGCTCATCTTTCAGAACCGAGTGGCCGAGGACAGCGATCTGGCCGCCCCGATCGTTGACATAATACTCACGCATCACTGTACAGCCGTATAGTTCCAGTACCCGGGCGATTGTCTCGCCGACAAAAGCCCCACGAGCATTGGCCAGCGTTAGCGGTCCGGTCGGGTTGGCCGAGACATATTCGATCAATACCCGCGTTTCTTTGCCTAAGTCACTCCGACCGATGGCGTCGGGCAAGCGAATCATTTCTTTCACCGTCGAAAGGAGATGTTCGTCGGTAATAGTAAAATTAATAAACCCGGGGGTGGTTACAGAAACGCTGCGAAAAACCGGGCTGGCTTCCAGCTCGGGCATTAGTTTTTGAGCCAGCATCATCGGTGAAGTATCGTTGATCGCAGATGTCACCATAGCGATATTAGTCGAGAAGTCGCCAAATATTTTATGGTGGGCTGGCTCGATATCAAAACGTGGCGGATCGGTTTGATAAACCTTCCGATACGCATTACGAACAGTCTGATGTAATTGACCAAAAATCATGGGATTTAAAATAAAGCGGTAGGCACGAAACTAATTGCCGATGATGTAGTTGTAGTCAGCTGGTAGCTGGGTTAGATTGCCTTCGAAAGAATCATGCCAGATTGTCTTTGCCCTGGCAAGATCCATCAATTCATTCTCATTCAGAGTTTTCTCCAGTTTTGCCGTCAGACGATAGTGCTTGCCGTCGATAACGCCGCTTTCAGTCGAAAGATCGAACAGGTAAGTAAATGGGCCATCAGAGTCGTTGGGGTTAGTCGGAATGGTAATTAGATATTCCGAAAAAGCTCCACACCCATCGCTCGTACCTCGAAGGTCACTGACAGGTTTCCAGTGGTCGCCATCAAGCACGTCATAGCCTGGGTAACGACCCATTTCAGCAGAGCTTGAGCAGGTCTTGGCCTCAAAGCGGGCTTGGAAGCCTAAACTAATTGCCGTCAAATCGGATTTACGCCGGGCGTCGCGGCCACGGCTAGTGGCGCTCGTGAAGGCATACATCGACAGTGACGCGAGGATACCGATAATCGATATTACCGCTAGAGCTTCGATTAGAGTAAACCCAGCAAGAGAATTACTGAATTTTAGAATTACGGAATTACGGAATTGAGGATTTTTAGTCATTTAGTAATTTAGTAATTTAGTAATTTAGTAATTTAGTAATTTAGTAATTTAGTAATTTATCTATATCTTACCTTCTTCTCCCCAGCTTACGCCAGCTGTGTTTGCCAACTTGCAGAACTAGCTCGCCGGTAAGCTCGATAATTAAGTTCGGGTCGGTCATTTTTGTGCCGTTAAGTTTAATCGCGCCCTGGTCGATCAACCGACCGGCCTGGGTATTACTACACTGGGCCGCTTCAGCCACGGCGTGAAGAACCGAGATCGATTTTTGACTAAAATCTAATTCCGAAACTAGGTAGTCAGCGATTTTTTTGTCGCGAAATGTTTGATTGAAATTCTGAAGGGCTTTCTTGGCAGATGGTAGTCCGTGATATAACTCGACAATTTTACTAGCCACAATCGCCTTCTGGTCCCGAGGGTGAATGTCCTTTAGCTGTTTTTTGACTTCCTCTTCCGACCCCATTAGCGCCGCTAGTTCGCCGTAGTGAATAATTAACGAGTCCGGAATACTCATTACTTTGCCAAACATTTCGTCGGCAGAGTCGGTTAGAGCGATATAGTTACCTAGACTGCTACTCATTTTCTTAACTCCGTCTAAGCCCAGCAGAGGCTTTAATAAAACTAAATCTTGAGAAGATTGACCGACTTTTTTTTGCAACTCCCGTCCGAGCAGAAGATTGAGCCGTTGATCCCAGCCACCTATTTCGACATCCGAGTGCAACTCGACCGAGTCAATCGCTTGAGTCAGCGGATAAAGTAACTCATGTAAGCCAACCGATTGCTTCGCTTTAAGTCTGGTGGCAAAATCCTCCCGCTCAATTAATGTATTCAGGCTGATTTGATTGGCGTAGCCTAGTAGGTCGCTTAAATTCATTTTGGCTAGCCAGCTAGAGTTGTAGAGTACACGGGCCTTCTTCAGCTCAAGTATCGCTCCCGCTTGAGTCAGGTAGGTTTCCATATTGTTCTTAATTTCGGCTTCGCTTAAGACTGGCCGAGTTTTATTAACTCCAGCCGGATCACCAATTCGAGCCGTAAAATCCCCGATCACTAAAACGGCCTGATGACCCGAATCTTGAAATTGACGAAGTTTACGCAAGACGACTGCGTGACCAAGATGAAGATCCTTCGAGGTTGGGTCAACACCCAATTTGACCACTAGTTTTTTACTAGCCTTCAGACGACGCAGTAAATTTGACTCATTAATAATTTCCGTTACCGCCCAGGTAAGTAATATGTCTTTGTCGCTGTCCATTGTTACTAACAGTATATATTTGTAGAATATGGTAGTCCACCACACAAAAATTACTGAATACTAAATTACTTAATTACTCAATAACTAATAAATGAAAATCAAACTACGCATCCCAAAAATTCGAAATCCCTTCGCCAATCCGATTAACCTGAAGAAGCTCCAGCGTCAACTTTTTTCGCGTAAAACGTCTCGAAAGATTGCCTGGCGTCGGGTCGGTAAATACGCTCTTTGGTCAACGGGCGGTTTTATACTACTGATTATCTTGATGTTCGCCTGGTTTGCCAAAGACCTGCCCACTCCTGGTAAAATTCGTAATCTGGCGGCCGAGGGGTCGACCCGGCTATTCGACCGCAATATGCAGCCACTTTATACGATCTCTGGTGAGAAAAAACGGATATTGATCGATCAAAAAGATATTCCTCAAGTGATCAAGGATGCCACTATCGCCATCGAGGACAAAAATTTCTACAGTCATCACGGTATCTACCTCAAGGGTATCGGGCGGGCAATTATTTTTGGCGGATCGCGCGGCGGTGGCTCGACCATCACCCAACAGTTTGTCAAAAACGCCATTCTCAAAGACAACAAGCACAATTTAGTTCGCAAGGTTAAAGAGGCGATTCTATCGATTGAGCTGGAGGCGCTGTATAGCAAGGAGCAGATTCTAACGCTCTATCTCAATGAGATTCCTTACGGTGGCAGTAACTACGGCATTGAAGCGGCCGCCAAGTCGTACTTCAATAAAAGTGCCAAAGACTTGACGATTGCCGAAGCGGCGACGTTGGCCGCCTTACCGCAGGCGCCATCAACCCTCTCCCCCTACGGCCAAAATATCGACCGCTTAATCGCCCGTCGAGATCTGACTATTAGCCTAATGGTCGAACAGGGCTACATTACCGGAGACCAGGCCACCGAAGCCAAGAAAGTCGAGCCGAAGTTTGCCCCGAGACGTGATTCGATTACCGCTCCCCACTTTGTGCTATTTGTTAAAGATTGGTTGGTGACTTACTTCACTAAAGAGCTCGGAGATGCTCAAGTGGCTGAACAAAAAGTCGAGAGCGGTGGCTTTGATGTCGTCACCACCTTAGATTTACCCAAGCAACAAGAGGCCGAAAGAATTGTTTCCGCCGCCGCCGGCAAGACGTTGAAGAACGCCGGCGCTTCCAACGCCGCCCTGGTGACAATCGACCCCAAGCGGGGCGAGGTTATTGCTATGGTTGGCTCGGTCGACTACTTTCAAGAGCAATTCGGCGCCTTCAATGTCGCCACCGCTTCGCGTCAACCGGGCTCGAGCTTCAAGCCAATTGTTTACTCGGCCGCATTTAAGGAAAAATATAATCCAGCCACCACTCTCTTCGACTTAAGAACTGACTTCGGTAAATATATACCCGATAACTTTGATGGCGGTTTTCGCGGGCCGGTCACCATCCGCCAGGCATTAGGCAACTCGCTCAACATCCCGGCCGTAAAGATTCTGGGGCTGGTTGGAATAGACGACGCCCTCAAGAATGCCAGTGACCTCGGCATCACCACCCTAACCGATAAAGATCGCTATGGTTTATCTTTGGTGTTGGGTGGGGGCGAGGTTAAGTTGACGGAAATGACGACCGCCTATGGAGTATTTGCCGCGGGTGGCGTTTTAATGCCGACAACGCCGATTCTCAAAATCACCGACAGCAAACAAAAAGTAATTTACACCCATGAGGATCCGAAAGACGGCCGACAAGTCCTTGACCCCCAAATTGCCTATCAAATATCAAATGTCTTGAGTGACGTTGAAGCCAAAAAGCCCACCTTCGGTCGAACGCTTGGTGTCTTAACCCTTCAGGGTCGTCCGGCGGCTAGCAAAACCGGCACTACCGATGCTTTTCGTGATGCCTGGACTATGGGTTATACGCCCCAGTATGTAACCGGGGTTTGGGCCGGTAACAACGATAACACCTCTATGAACCGAGCTGGCGGTTCGGTCGCCGCCGCCCCAATTTGGGATGCCTTTATGGAGTATCTTCACAAAGATCTGCCGGTCGAGCAATTTAGCCGCCCCGCCGGCATTAGAGATGTCACGGTTGATCGTCTATCCAACAAATTACCGGTCGACGGCTCTGAAACGATTACTGATATTTTTGCCAGCTGGCAAGTGCCAACCGAAAAAGACGATGTCCATGTACGAGTCCGGGTCTGCAAGGAGAATGGTTTGTTAGCTGACGCCTCTATTCCTGATGAGCTGACCGAGGATCGCACCTATACTAATATCCACTCTGAAAAACCCAATAACCCCAATTGGGAAGGGCCGGTCCTGGCTTGGGCGAATGCTAATGGTTTTAATAACCGGCCACCAACCGAAAAATGCCAAGCCGGCAATGTTCAACCCAGCGTTGAAATTACTTCGCCTACCAACGACCAAGAGGTGACGGGTCAATTTACGATTAGTGTCAGTGCCAGCGCTCCGAGCGGTGTTAGGCAGGTCGAGCTAACAATTGATAATATTTCGATCGGTGTCATCACCTCAAGCCCGTACCAAATGTCCTATAACGCCGGACTCCTCGCTGATGGGGATCACAAACTTCAAGCCACCGTCACTAGCAATAATGGCTCTAGCGCCACAAGTGGTGTCGTCAATTTCATTGTCATCTCTGACCATACTCCACCGAGCGAAGTCAGTAGTCTTATCGGCCTGACTGGCGGCGGCCAAATTGTCTTGAGCTGGATAAATCCCACCGACATCGATTTTCAGCTAGTAAGAATAAAAATTTACAGTGGGGCGCCCGGCTATTCTAATTTATATCGAACGGTCGAAGTGGCCAAGCCAGGCAAAACCGTCACCATCGGCGGGCTATCCGGAACACTACGATTTATGGTTCACGCCGTCGATAATGTCGGCAACCAATCGGACGGAATCGAGCGATATTACTCGTTTTGACCTTAGGCAGGTCAAAACAAAAGTCTAAAGTCTAAAGGCTAAAGTCTGAATTAAGCATTAAGTTTCAAGTATCAAGTTTTAAATACTTGCTACTTACTTTGAGCGGAGTGAAAAGCGAGCGGTAGCGACATTTCAGACTTCAGACTTTAGCCTTTAGACTTGGGTCTGCTGTTTGGCTAGTCGAACAGCGCTCCAAGCTGTTTCAATGAAGTAATCTTCGTGTTCGGTTGATAGCCCAGACGCTTGGCTTCTTTTATTCGACCGGGCAGACTGTGGGCAGGACGAATTTCGCCGAGTAAGCCTATTTCGCCGATCAGGACGATATTGTCAGGCAGAACTTTTTTCGTTAGTGACGACATAATTGCCCCGGCGATCGCTAGATCGATCCCTGGGTCTTTGAGAGAAAAGCCGCCGACGACATTGATAAAAATATCGTACTGATTGGCTGGTACGTTGAGGCGATTCTCCAGCACCGCCAAAATAACATTGAGACGATTGGGATCGATGCCCTGGCAGGATCGCTTTGGGTAACCAAAACTGGTTTTGGTCGACAGGGCTTGAATTTCAACCAAGAATGATCGACTACCCTCGGCGGTGATCGTCAACGCCCGGCCCGGTAACTTTTCCGTTATCAGCGAGGCGAACAATTTGCCCGGATCTTGAACGGCTTCAAACCCATCTTTGGTCAGTTGATAGATACCGACCTCGTCCAACGGGCCGTAGCGGTTTTTCTCGACATGTAATATTCGCAAACCAGTCCGTTTTTCGCCCTCAAGGTACAAGACGGCGTCAACTAAATGTTCCAAAACTTTCGGACCGGCGATCGCTCCATCTTTTGTAATATGGCCGATAACGATAAGGGCGACAGTATTTTGTTTGGCAAATTGAGTCAAACGCCAAACGATTTCACGCACCTGAACTAGCGAGCCAGGCGTACCGGCGGTCGTCTCGTCGAAAACTGTTTGAATTGAATCAATCACAACCAGTTTCGGCTGACTGCTTCGGACCGCCGCCAGAATCCGTCCGACGTCGCGCTCGGCTGAAACCTGTACACCGTTGGGCTTAATCTTCAAGCGATCGGCGCGCATCTTCAACTGCTCCAATGACTCTTCGGCCGAAAAGTAGAGCGAGTTGGGAATTGAGCTTGCCACCTGCAAGAGCAGGGTGCTTTTGCCGACGCCCGGACTACCAGCAATTAAAATCACCGACCCGGGCACAATCCCCGGTTCATCGGCGCCCAAAACTTGATCAAATTCTTTCAAGCCACTTCGCAGACGCTGGACGTGGTGGAGTTTGATCTCACCGATATTAACCAAATCAGCCGGCGTCGTTTGGCTCGCCGAGACTTCGGATGAGTCAAAACGCTCTTCCGTCAAAGTATTCCATTCGCTACAGTTCGGGCACTTACCCGACCAGCGCGGGAACTGCTGTTGACAACCCAAACAAACAAAGGTGGTTTTACTTTTCATTTTATGATTTAAGACGAATAAAATGAGAAGCGAGCGTTAGCGACATATTTCATTTGCTTTTTCCGCTCATTTCCACTGGAGATTTACCTCCTAAAGACCGGTGGGGGAAATGATTCCAAGCGTCGGTAATAACCTCTAAAATTTGTTCAAGCTCAATTTTTCCGAATCCTGTATCAAACATCGCTATGAATCTGGGTAGGTTTTCCTGACCTCCCTCTTTGAAAATGATTTCCTTAATCTCATCCAGCCGATGATGACTCTTACTTGCTTCTAGTAAGGCGATTACTTCAGTTTCAATCTCTTGTCGCTTCTTCAGAATCGATGTTGGGACAGATTCAAACTGTTCAAATATTCTACGGTACGCCGGCACTTCGGTTAATCGGCTCCAAACCATTTGTAAACTCTTAATCACCGACGGCTTCATATCATCTATATATTCAGCTTTGTTACTTCCGTCGTCATAAAGATCTATTAAAACCTCGAGTTCGGCCACAAAATCACGATACTGCTTGATGGCGATAGCTTTAGTTTCTTTTCTCTTTTGGCTTGGCGATTTGCTTCTTAGGTATGAAAATTCATCCATTCGACTCGATAAAGATATATAGAGCCAATCCCCAGTTTTACGCGCCGCTTCCCGTACTCGGCCGTCTGGGTGTTGTAAATTTTTCTTAATAAATGCTTTCAGTTCCTCAAAGTAATCATCGGCTAACGCCAGGTAGAAAATGCTCAAACCCGCAATAATATCAGCTTTATGGACGGGGTCTGTAATGCTGTCGAAGTTATCGATAACTTCAAGAACGAACCGACCAGAATTACGAAACTTATGATGCTCCTTCCTCCACAGCTTCTCGATCTCTTTCTTCGCTTCCTTAACCTCAACACGACTTCCAGTCGCCATCATTTCAAAAATCGGCCCGAATAGTTTTTTAATGTTTGTGTAGTTCATAGTTTTCTCGGAAAGTTTACGCATCCGATTCCTGATCCCAATCATCCCCAAATAATCCTGCCTGAACTAGGACTAATTCCGTTGCCATTTTTTCTTGATCGGGTGGGTAGCCGTAGTCTCGCAGTAGTTTCTTCACCATTATCCGCAACCTGGCTTTAGCGCTTTCGCGAATTGACCAGTCAACGGTGATGTTATCTCGAACCCGCTTCACGAGTAGCCGCGCTAACTCTCTTAGCTTCTCATCACCCATCACGGCCTTGGCGCTGTCGTTTTCTACAAGAGCATCGTAGAATGCCACCTCATCTGCAGATAGTCCGAGCTTTTCTACCTCGTCTTCGGAGGCTTTTATTTCTCTGGCAATCTGAATCAGTTCCTCAATAACTTGCGCCGCCTCAACGGCATTGTTCTTGTAGCGCAAGATTGCTTTCTCTAGCATCTCCGAAAATGTTCCTAACTTAACGGCATTCTTGGAAAATTTAGCTCTTATCTCTCCGTCCAGTAGTCTTCTCAAGGCTTCCACGGCCAGGTTCTTGCGTTCCATTCCACGAATTTCTGCTAAAAATTCATCGGATAAAATTGAAATGTCTGGTCGTTCGATGCCAGCGGCGGCAAAGATATCTACTACTCCAGCTGGAGCGATAGCTTTATCAACAATTTGCTTGATCGCCATCCCAAAGTCTTCGTTAGTGCGACCTTTTTCGATGATTTTAGCTAACCTAGCCCGAACTGCCTGGAAGAAAGCCACTTCCTCACGAACAGCCAGCGCTTCAATGTGGGGTACGGCGAGTACGAAAGCTTTCGACAGTTCCAAAATATATTGTTTAAAGTTCTTTTCGCCATCCTCAACACCTAATACAAATTCTTGAGCGTCAAGTAAAATTTGCATCTGTTTTTTGACATCCGAGGTGAAGTAACGGCGGTAATTAAACGGATGAAACATATCCCGCAGTTGCTCGAGTTTCTCTTTCATCACCATTACCGCTTCATGCTGATCGTGTGTCGGTCGTCCCTTACCGCCACTGACTGTATAGGTCTGCAATGCCTCTCGAAGTGCCGAAGCTACCCCTAAATAATCTACTACTAGACTACCCGGCTTGTCCTGGTAAACGCGGTTAATCCTGGCAATAGCTTGCATTAAGTTATGACCTTTCAGTGGCTTGTCCAAGTACATTGTGTGTAAACTTGGAGCGTCAAAACCGGTCAGCCACATATCGCAAACAATCGCTAACTTAAATGTTGATGCGGGGTCTTTGAAATAACCAGCCAGTTCTCGACGACGCTCTTTGTTGCGAATATGGGCTTGCCACTCCAGCGGATCGCTGGCCGAACCGGTCATAATCACTTTAATAAACCCGTTTTTGTCACCATCGCTCGCCCACTCTGGTTTTAAGGCAATTATTGCCTCGTATAAATCAACGGCAATTCGTCGGCTCATTGTTACAATCATCCCCTTGCCTTCAAGAGCGCTAAGTCGATTTTCAAAATGCTCGACAATATCGCTAGCAATCCGCTCAATTCGCCTGCTATTACCAACAATCGCTTCTGCTTGCGCCCACTTGGCCTTTAGCTCGTCCTGCCGATCCAGTTCCTCACCTTCGGTTAACTCGGCAAACTCTCGGTCGATTTGCTCACGCATGTCTTCTTGAATATTGAGCTCCACGAGACGGCTTTCGTAGTAAATCGGCACGGTTGCTCCGTCTTTGACTGACTGCTCGATATCGTAAATATCTAAATAATTACCAAAGACAGCTGGCGTTGATCGGTCGTCACTTTCAATCGGCGTGCCGGTAAAACCGATAAAACTAGCGTTGGGTAAAGCATCGCGAATATGTTTGGCGAAGCCATCGATAAAGTTGTACTGGCTCCGATGGGCTTCATCGGCAATAACGATTATGTTTTCTCGATCAGATAATAGCGGGAATTCAGCTCCCTTTTCCGGGAAAAATTTGGCGTTGGTGGTGAAAATAATTCCGCCGGACTCTCGACGCAAGATTTCTTTTAAGTGGTCACAGCTCTCGGCCTGACTGGGGGTTTGCCGAAGAATGTCCTTGCAGTTCGCAAATGTGTCATGCAACTGATTATCGAGATCGTTGCGGTCTGTTACCAAAATCACCGTCGGGTTTTTCAACTCCGGATTAGCCACAAGCTTACCGGCATAAAACACCATTGATAGAGATTTTCCCGACCCTTGAGTATGCCAAACAACACCAATGCGGTGATCGCTACCGGGTCTAATGGAAGTAATTGTTGAAGTGAGAGCTTTCTGGACTGCCCAGTATTGGTGGTAAGCGGCCAGCTTTTTGCTGAAAGTTTCTTTTTTGTCTTTCTCAAAAACGATAAAGTTACGGACAATCTCTAGAAATCGGCTTTTATCGCAGACTCCATTGAGTAGTACCTCTAGCATTGGCACGCCCTGGTGATCTTTCTCGCCCTCAATAGTTTTCCAAGCCGTAAAACGCTCAAAAGTGGCGCTGATCGTGCCCATTTCGGCGTCAATACCATCGGTGATTATCTCCAGCTCGTTAAACCTAAAGAGTGGCTGGATTTCTGCTTCATAGGTTTGGAGCTGATTGTAGGCGGACTTAAGACTGGCCGTTTCGCTAGTTGGATCTTTTATTTCGATAATTCCCAGCGGCAAGCCGTTCACAAACAAAACAATATCGGGCCGACGATGGTAATCGCCGTTGATGACGGTAAATTGGTTGACGGCGACAAATTCGTTATTGGCAGGATTAGTAAAATCAAACAGTTGCGCTTGTTCAGTTCGCACCTCGCCGCTGGCGGTGCGGTATTCGACGCTGACGCCATCGGTTAGCTGGCTGTGGAATTGGTGGTTGTCCAGCAACATTTCCGGGTGATGGTGGCGGATTGTTTTCTTCACCACTTCTTCAATGGCCAAAACTGGCAGATGTGGATTAATTTTAGCGACCGCTTCCGCCAGCCGTCGCTCCAAAACTACCTGATCATATTTTCGCTCGCTCGTTCCCTCTGGCCCAATTTCCGGCCCATTCAAAACCTCCCAGCCAAGCTGGTCTAAAATCTTCAACGCTTCTTGTTCAACTTTTTCTTCAGTCATTACTTTAAAAACTCTTCCGCTTCATCGCTTCCCATATAATTTGTAAATCCCTTATCCGCGATCACTCTAATATTTGAGGTTATCTTTGCATTAAGTTGCTCCAAGGTGTTCTTACTATCTTCTCCTCCTACAAAAGCAATGGGAATATTTCTTTTTGAAAGTTCTTCGAGTAGCAAATTTAACAAAAATTGATCCTTTACTTTCCAGCCGATAATTAGAATTCTATCAATTTTAGGTATCTGTAGATTAAGTAAATCAATGTGACTCTGAGGACAGACGAAATTATTCTTTTCTTGAATTGGTAAAGCCAATGCTGGATGGAATGAATAACCCCGAAGCGGTGCGAATTGCTTCGCATAAATAGATTTTGGGTTCTCCTTGTCGTTTTTTATTACCAACTTCCACTCCTCCATATTTGGGGTGCCGATAATTGTTTCAGGAACTGACATCAATAAGTCATAGCTTGGCTTATCTTCCAGTAAGTTTATTCCTCTTGCCCAATACCAATTACATGCACCGTGGATTTTAATTATTGGAATGTTTCCAGAGATGTAATCGTCTGGATTATCAACGTTTGTCTTTCCTAAAACTCTTTCCAGCAACAAGTCATAATTAAAATTCACGAAAATTGCCCTACCTCCGTTCTGTTTTATTTGATGAAATAAGTCAGAGTAATTGTTGTTTGGTCGATAATAATTTCTACTTACCGATCCAAAAAGGTCAGATAAGTAGAAAAGTAACGCAACGAAGCTTTTCTTTAGATCGGGGTCATTTTTTACCCCGTCTTTGTGTTGCGTAGTTAATACCTCTTCGAATGTTAAACTTCCTGCTCGTAACCTTGAACGAATATGGCTCACCATATCTGTCATTTCGGGGTATTTGTCAATTAGGTTTTGGAATCTCGTACCATCAAATAAGTACTTAGTAAGCGGTGGTTTCCAGTCGCGTAAATCGTAATCATTCACGGGGTAGTCACCTGGGGGTACGCAGTCATATGATGCGCCAGCACCGGTGATGATAAGTGGATAAGTCATATCGCAGTTTCTCCCGAAATAAAACGTGTCAAAAACGAATCGTTAGAGTTGACAGTCGATACTTCTTCAATTTTATCTTCGGTCATCGTAATGCCCCTCTCAGTACAACATCAACACCGCTTACGGCTGATGCTTGATAGTTAGGTTCGTTTTCTTCAAATGTTTTTATCATCGACTCATCAACTAAAATTTTTAACTCATCAATATAGTTTCGGAATGCTATTACCACCCGAGTTTGACCCGTTTCGTCGTTACTGAAAAAGACTGGAGGCACAATTGCACCTGGTATCGAGGAAATCCCATCTCTTGCAACTACTGACGGAATAAATAGGACTAGATCACCCGTTCGTTTTTCAATAGTAGGAAAATACTTATGAGCCATGTTGTGTCGAAGGTGCTGATAAAGTCTCTTGTTCGTTTCACGCAGAATCGCTGCATCAAGAGACTTCAACTGTTCACTCGACCGAAGTCGATAGAAAGCCCTATAAAATCTGGCCATATTTCGATCCCGCGATTCAGTTGTAATCGAAGGTAGAAATATCCCAATTATTTCTGTGTAAACAAGGCAACCAAGTGCAGTTAAAAAGTTAGTTTCTGCTACAAGAGATTTCTCTAAGTCAGCGATCATCCATCCCTTTATTCGGTCCTGATAGAATGCTCTTGCTTCCTCTAATTTCATTTGATCGATCACCGGACTCATATTCCAACCTTTCCAGAAATTAATCGTGGCAAAAGTGAGTCGCGAAGTAGTACTAAGTTTTTGTTTTCATTTTGATTTGTCAGTATTCGTTGGAAAAGTGGTCGAGCCACGTCATCAAACCCTTGGAATGTTTTTTGATTGGGTGATGAAATTTTGATTTTCGAGAAGGTTGATGTGTTCATATTTGGTGTTGCTGAGCCACTACTTGCACGGTTCACTAGCTCGTCTTTTAGATTTTTTAGCTGGAAATATAAGTAGAAAATAGAGTAGTTTTTTGCGGGGACAATTGAATTTATCTGCTGATTTGTTTGGGAGCTCAATGCAGTAATACTGACTAATCCAACGGTCGCAATACAGCTCACGCACAGGGAATATGGAGGTATTATTTTATTGTCCTGATAATCGCGTCCTTTCTCAGATAAACTATCTTGAGTTTCTGTAATAAATGTTTGCCCGTGCATATCCGGAATTTTAATGAATGGAACGTTGCCACCAAAGAATTCCTTATTCGTTTTTGGTGGAGTTTTTCCGCAGACAACTTGCCCAAACGTTGACAGAGGTTGTCTTTCCCAATTTTTCCGGTCGGGGCTGTCGATGAAATAATGCTTAAAAAGGGCTTGGCCGATTTTTTCCAGCGTCTCATTCATCCGCCGGTTGAGTTCTATTTTTATATCCAAATCACCGAGAATCTTAGCGATTTCTTTTTGCGTGCCGACATCTGGTAGCGTAACTGAAATATTATTGAGTATCCCTTGTGTTAGGAGGGGTTGTGCCCCACCAACACTGCGCTTGTTTAAATCTTGGTGTTTTAGAAGGTAGTACAAATATTTTAGATCTGTCCCTTCCCTTGCCGTAAGGCCAAGAGCATTGTCGGATAGCCAAAAATTATTTCTTTCTATGTAAACCGAACCGCAATATGCGCCTACACGACCGACTATGACCGTGGGTTCTGAAATATTGTAGTCATCTGCATAGTTTGAAATACCGTTGCCACCATAAACGGGATACTCTCCCGAACTACTAGGACGAGATTTCCCGCTTTGAATAGTTACAACATCCCCAAGCAAAACAGTTTTAGGCATTAGTTCTTACCTCGATTTCATTTTGTTCAATAAATTCATCGATAGACTTGAAACGGTAGTATTCGCCAATAACTCTTGCGATTTTTATTTGGAGCGGTTCGTAGAAATACTCATTTTCCTCTTTGTTTTCGTGATATTTCACCCTAGGTAATGGTACTAGATACCTTCCCCCATCGAGAGTAACAAATTCTTCAGAGTAGACTACGATATTTCCAGCACTAACGTGAATGAGGTAAGACGTCTTCGAGGGATCGGGTAATGGATACTTCATCCACCTTTCAGTAACCGAATAATCCCAAGCTTTAATTTCGTCTTGTCTCTCTATGATGAATTCTGGATGCTTTTTATATCTCCATAAGGATCTACCCCCTCTTAAACCCAGGTGAATTTTCTCCCACCCCTGTGGATGATTCAGATACCAGTCCATTCGAATTTTGGGGTTAATAAAAGTAAAGAATGCGAGTCCGGCTCCCAAAATACTTGCAACGAGGCCTAAAATACCAAGGACGATACTGAGTATATTCACTAATCCCATTACAAATCTCCTAAACTAGCCTCGAGCAAACAGTTTTAGTCATTAATATATTGAGGACTACTAACACCCCTGATATTGTATTGTTTGTCGGCACGTAGCTCTTGTTCCGCACTGGCTACTGTTGCATATCTAGTACCATCCAAACCCTCGTATTCAAGCTTTAGTACATTACCCTCACATTTACTACTCCTTAGTCTCGAGTTGGTTAAGCCAACCGCTACCTTAACCGGTGGGTCGTTAAGAGTTATCGACTTTGTTGGTATGTGAATATTTAGATCCGCAACAGTAAATTTTTTTAAGACAGCGGTGATATTTCCAACATTCCTAAAACCAAATTTGACCTCGTACTCTCCCCACGAAGACGTTGCGCCATCCACAAAGATCTCAATATACGGCCTGTCTGGTTTTGGGTGAGGATTACTATTGATAGTTTTGTTGCCAACAATAATATCACCGCCAGCTTGTACCCTACTAGCTTTAATGTGTGGACTGCCCGATACTTTATTTTTTATTACCTGTTTATTTTTGGCGAAGAAATAACCACCGATAACCAGCAACAACCCGACACCAGCCAAAACTCCCTGATTATTATTAAGCCAGTCGCTCATCCCATCCGCCCTTCTTCACTGATCTTGTCGAGCAGTTTGTGGTTGATGTAGTAGGCATTGCGACCGACCTTGGCGTAGTTTAAGTAGCCTTTTGTTTTTAGTTCTTGGAGATACTTGCTGGCCGTGATGTAGTGAATGCCTAGATCATTACCAAGGGCAACCGGTGTAACGACCGGGCTTTCAAAGAGTTTATTGACCAAATCTTGCCGATAAACTTTCGGCAGATCGGCTTTGATTGTTTCGTGCCAAGCGATTTGCATCTCCTGTATTTTCTTCAACAGCTTGAGCGCGTGACGGGCCTGGGCAGTAAACCCACAGACAATAAATTTGGCGATCGGCAAATAATCACCGTTTTTAGTGGTGTTGAGCAGTAGGTCGTAGTAGTCCGAGCGGTGAGTATTTATGTATTGGCTGATATGGATAATCGGCGTGTCGGTGAGACCAGAGTCGACCAAAAATAGGGTTAACAACATTCGGCCGGTTCGGCCGTTACCGTCGTTGAAGGGGTGGATAGCCTCAAAGAGGTAATGGGTGACGGCAGCGATGATGAGGGGGTCAATGACTTTCTTAACTTCTTCATTGTTCGCCAATTTTTCCCATCGAGAGATAAGCTCGGGGATGTTCTGGGCCTCAGGTGGAGTGTAGCGAACGGAGTTTCGACCGTCGACGATATAATTTTGTAGCCGACGATAGCTCTGCTCGGCTTCCGGCAGCAAGTGACGGTGCAAACCAGTGATTAAGCGTGACGAGATACCAAACTCAGACAGCTTTTTGATCCCCCACTGAATAGCCGTGTAATAATTAAGGACGGAAGTATTTTCATCCCGTTTTTTAGATGGGGTCAGCTGACGCTGCATTACTTCGATGAGTGTTGTATTGATGTTTTCAATCTGGCTACTAGCGAGCGCTTCCTTGAGATAGATTGGGTTAAAGAGAGCTTGGTTAGAAGCGGGGACACCACTAATCAGACCCTTGAGTTCAGCAATCGCCACTCGAGCTTCAAGCAAGTCTTTAGTTAAACTGACTTGAGCAGTCGCCAAATCCTCTTTGGTGACAACTCTGGGCGTAAATGGCTTGGTTGGGTCAAACTGCATTATGGTTACAGGTTAGAACATATATAAAGATTCGTCAAGTATTTTTATATATTAGCGTGATATATAAAACTGGCTTATATATCCAATATTTCTAGATTTGCCTTTATTTCTGACTCAAGTTTATGGCTTTCGGCAAACTGGTCTTTGAGCTCGGAGGTCAGTTTCTTCATCTTTTCTTCGAAGGCTTCGTCGTCTTCTTCGATGGCTTCACTGCCAACGTAGCGGCCGGGAGTAAGAATGTAATCCTGTTCGGCGATTTATTTGGTGGTAGCCAATTTGCAAAAGCCGGGGATGTCTTGGTATTCGTTGCCGTTAGTGCCTCGCCAGTTATGGTAGGTATCGGCGATCTTCTTGACATCTTCTTCAGTTAACTCACGGTTGCGGCGGTTGATCATCGTGCCCATATTGCGAGCGTCGATGAAAAGAGTTTTACCACTGCGATCGATGCGATCACGAGAGATAAACCACAAGCAGGCTGGGATGGCGGCATTAAAGAATAATTTATCCGGCAAGGAAACAATGCAGTCAACTAGATCAGCTTCGATAATCTTCTGGCGAATTTCACCTTCACCGGAAGTTTGAGAGGCCATAGAACCGTTGGCCAAAACAAAACCGGCAATACCTCTGGGGCTCAGATGGTGGATAAAATGCTGAATCCAGGCAAAGTTGGCGTTGCCCTTAGCGGGGATGCCGTATTTCCAGCGTAAGTCGTTGCGTAGTTGTTCACCGCCCCAATCGCTGACATTGAACGGCGGGTTGGCGAGGATGAAGTCGGCTTTGAGGTCTTGGTGCCGATCGTTATGGAGGGTGTCGCCATTTTCTAGCTTTGCGTCAATATGATGCATCGCCAGGTTCATTTTGGCCAGCCGCATCGTAGTGGTGTTCAGCTCTTGGCCGTAAACGTGAATACTATCAATTCGACCTTGGTGATCGAGGACAAATTTTTCGCTTTGGATAAACATGCCACCGGAGCCACAACAGGGGTCGTAAACCCGGCCGCTGAACGGCTGGATCATTTCGACCAAGAGTTTAACGATGCTTTTGGGAGTGTAGAATTCGCCGCCGCGCTGGCCTTCGGCGTGAGCAAACTTGCCCAGGAAGTATTCGTACACTTGGCCGAGGACATCGCCTTTGTCGGAGCCGGACATATCAATGGTGCTGATAATGTCGATGAGTTCGCCCAATCGGCGCTTATCAAGGCTTTCGCGAGCAAAGTTTTTGAAGAGCACACCCTTGAGATCAGGGTTATCTTTTTCGATCTCCTCCATGGCGTTATCGATGATCGTGCCAATTGATGGCTGTTTGGCAAAATCACGGATAAACGGCCAACGAGCTTCTTTGGGCACCCAATAAATATTTTCGGCGGTATATTCGTCTTTATCTTCTGGGTCTTCGTGTCCGCTCTTTTTAAGATCGTTATATTTCAGCTCGAATGAGTCCGAAATGTACTTGAGAAAAATTAGACCCAAAACAACTTCTTTGTAGTCAGACGAGCTGACATTACCACGAAGCGTATCGGCTGTTTCCCAAAGTTTTTGCTCCAGTTTTATTTCAGTTGCCATTTGCTTGAATTTTAGTCTTTTTCGGGTTAAATTCATAGCAAAAACTAGCCCTTTATCTTAAAAATATGATGATCAATTTGGTACTATTTTCCTAATCAAGAGAGAAGAACGACCTTGCAACTGCGTGTTGCAGGTAGTGCCTCTCACTTCCTTTTTTACTCGGGCTTTTCTTTTTTCTCCATTGCCCCACCTTTGTCCCGTCCTTCGCCAGAGGCTTCGGAGGGCGAAGTAAGACTACGGCGGGCGCGCAAGAGTTTTTTCACTTCTCGGTCGAAATCGGAAACATAATTTTTGTCCCGTTCTTTGCGATATTTTTCGTATTCTTTCAATGCCTTTTGTTCCGCTTGCTTGGCGCTCACTTTGCCAGCTGAATGCAGTAATTCTTTTTCGGAAATGGTCAGAAATTCATCAAGCTTTTTTATCCAATCTTGCATTTTCATCAAACGACCAGTTGCGGCTTGCAAATCCGCAAAATCAATGTAAAGCGAGACGATTAGGTTTAACTGGTTTATCTCCTGCTCGGTCAGGTAGTTTTTAGCGATGTGCGTGTCCGCTGGCGTGATATAATCGCCCTTAAAGCTCGTTAGACCCATCAACGGTTCTTTGGCATCGGCGCGTTTGGCGATTATTTCTGCCGCAGTTAAGCCATGGACGGCATAGTGCATTTTATTTTGCACCATGGCAAAGAATTTTTGCGTCAACTCTACGTCAAGTTTATAATCAATACTGGTCGCATAAATGTCGGTTACTTTCTGATAAAACATTCGCTCGCTACTGCGAATATCACGGACGCGTTGAAGGAGTTCTTCAAAATAGCGTGCTCGGCCACCGCTTTGCTTGAGTCGCTCGTCGTCCATCGTAAAACCCTTGATTAGATACTCTCGCAGTCTTTCTGTGGCCCACTGGCGAAACTGCGTTCCTTTGTCCGATCGCACACGGTAGCCAACTGCTAAAATCGTATCGAGACTATAGTGTTTAGTGTCATAATCCTTGCCGTCTGCGGCAGTTATCCGGAAATTCCGGATAACTGAAATCTCGTCCAATTCTTTCTCCGTAAATATATTTTTCAAATGCTCGTTAACGGTTCGCACGTCAACCCCAAAAAGCTCGGCGATCAGTTTTTGAGTTAACCAAACATTTTCGTCTTCAATTCTAACGCGGATTTTTTGCTCGTCGCCGATAACTTGATAAATGGCAATTTGTGGTTTTCGAGTTTCTTTTTTCATAAAATATTCTGCCAATCAACTGTGATTTTCTTTTCCAACTTGTGCGCTTCGCTCATTAAGTTAGTAAATTCGCCCATCGATTCTTTCATTCGCGCGTTAAAATCAACATCGCAGATTTTTCTGTTATCTATCAAGGGCATCCTGCCCAAATTCTACCCTCCTTCACCGAGTTACGGAAGGACATGCCCTCTTTCGCTTCAAGAAGCTACCTAAGAAAAACTACCCCCCACCTATAACAATCCAACCTGAAGGACTGTCCTTCAGGTTGGATTGTTAACCATGTGCACCTGGCAGGTGCACAGCGGGTCTGCAGTCTCTACGCTGGTTTCACCGTCTGTATCTCGCTACCCACCGGCTTAAAGTCGATTAACTGAAATTGAACCGTACTATTACCATTCCAAACATTGACTGTTAGATGGCCGGCGACATCGGCTCGATTGGATTTGTGGGTGGCGAACTTGTCGACGAGCGAAAAACCTATTGCTGGTACTGTCTGTCCGTCCTTGGCTAGTGTCAGCCGGAGATGTTTTTTGGTTTGGCCGATCGGTTGAGCGTCTTTCAGCTCGACATCGCGAATAATAAAAGTTGGTCGGGCATTACCTAAGCCGTGCGGCTCGAGCGATTGAATTTCCTGCGCTAACGGCAAGGTCGCATCGGACAATGTCAAAAAATCATCAGCTTTCAAAGACGGTTTCGGCAAAACACCAGCGAAATATTTCGAAGCATGTTGTTTTAAGGCAACGGCAAACAGCTCCCATTTATCGGCTCGGGCGGTCAAACCGGCCGCTTGTCGGTGACCACCAAATTGTTCCAAGAACTTACTGGCGGCAGTTAAGCCATCGATAATCGGATAGTCGCTTACCGAACGAGCGCTGGCTCGAACCCTATCTTCCAAACGACTGCCGACCACTACCGGCCGATAATATTTTTCGGCTAACTTGCCGGCGACTAAGCCAACAACTCCGGTCGGCCAATCGTTTTCGGCTAGAACATAGACAAAATCACCAGCTTTATTTTGCTGCCAAATCAAAGTTTCGGCTTGCGCCAGAATCGTCTCAACTAATTCTTGCCGCTCACGGTTTTGGGTCTCAATCTTCACAGCCAACTCTTCGGCCTCAACTGGGTTGGTAGTTGAAAGCAAATCATAAACAGGTCGATTATCGCCTAGCCGTCCAGGCGCATTAAACCGCGGACCGATCGTAAAGCCCAAAGAGCCCGCCGTTAAATCGTCAAGCTTCACTCCAGCTAAACGCATCAACGCTAGTAGGCCGGGGCGGCGAGTTTTTTTCAGCACTCGCAAACCAAAATCGACCAGCGGTCGGTTCTCCCCTCGCATCTCCATCATATCGGCAACCGTGGAGATGGCGACTAGATCTAGCTGCCATTTCAGAAAACTCTCTGTCAGCTGTTGGGGGAAATCCTGCTGAAGAGCCGAGGCCAATTTGTAGGCCAAGGCACAACCGCAAATATGCGGAAACGGATATTTTGAACCCGGTAAATACGGATCGACGATCGCGTCAGCTGGCGGTAATCCGCCGGCTGACGGATCCGGTGGAAGATGATGATCAAGAATAATGGTTTTGACGCCAAGTTTTTTTAATTTCTGAATTGTCTCGACCGAACTGATGCCGGTGTCAACGGTAATAAGTAGTTTAGCCTGCTCGGCAATCGGTGAGACAAATGAGTCGCTCAAACCATAGCCGGTCTGACGAGTCGGTAGATAGACTTCAAAAATCAGTCCCAGCTTTTGACATAGTCCCGCCAGCAAGACCGATGCTGGCGTCCCGTCGGCATCATAATCACCGAATATTGCCACTGGCCAATTCTCTTTGACGGCTGTAACAATCAGGGCTCGAGCTTTATCCATCTGCGGTAATAAATTCGGGTCGTGTAGGTGAACTTGAAAATCCATCTTCAGCTCGGAGGGGTCTATGCGGCGAATTTGACAGAGATGCTCCATTAACGACTGATTATCCCGTCGCTTGTACACTTGCCAACGCTTTGACGAAATCATCGTTCAAAGAAAACTCGAAATCCGAAGCACCAAATCCGAAACAAATCTAAAGTCTCAAAATCCGAATGTTTAAAACATTTAGAACTTCGTATTTTGAATTTGTTTCGTGCTTCGATATTCGTGCTTCGTGCTTTTCCCATCATTTGGTGTAAACATAGCCAGGCACCCTGACATCGATTCGTTCAGTCACTGATCCGCTTTTTTGAGCCAGGACTGTCGCAACCGATTCGACTTGGCTATCAAGATCGTTCGACATCAGGAATAATCCTTTTATCGACGGCTGGCTCGGGCGATCAATCACCGCAGTTACCTGATAAAGCGATTCATCAAGCTGAAGTCGGCTAGCGGCTAGATTTTTTTCTGCCAAAAGAGCAATCAAGTGTTGGTAGGTGTTAATTATCTCGGCGCTAACAATATTTTGCCCGAGAGTTATCGGTTGTTGTTTAGTATCTTCAATCAAGAGTAATTTAGAGATGTCGCCACTAACCGGTGCGAATATCACGCCGTCTTTGTCGATGAAGTACGATTGGCTACCCGATTGCCAAACAATTTGGGGTTGCTTAAGGGTCAGTTGACAACGAAGAACACTGGGGATACCCCGACGACAGGTGAAATTATCAACATCGGTAACGGCTTGTGTTTTTTCAATCAAGCGACTGACTGAACCAGAAAAGAGCGACTGGCCGATTAAATCATCAAGCTGTTGACGAACGATGTCGTTTCCGCCCCCCGATAGTTCAACTGTATCGATCCTAAAAATTGGTAAGCGTCCAATTAGAAGGATGCCGCTAATAATAACTAAAAGCCCGATAATTGGTCGCCAGGCTTGACTGATTCGTCGCGGTGACTTTGGACTTGGCGGCTGATAGCTACTGCCAAAAATTTTGGGGTTACTCGCTCCTTGACGCATTTCTTAGTACTTCGGACTCGGAATCAGCCGGTCAAGCGTCATGGCCGATTTGGGACATTCTTTGAAAGATTTTATTTACATCGCCCGCACCCATCAAAATAATAACATCGCTTGACTCAACGCTACCACATAATAGCTGGGCGGCCTCATCAATTGTCGCTCGGTATTCGAAGTCTGGTTGAAGCGGTTTCAGGACGTTGATCATGTCGCTGATAGTAACATAGCCGGACTTCTCCCGAGCCGAAGCAAAAATGTTGAGCAGAATAACTCTGTCTGCCGTCGCTAGGCTGGCGGCAAATTCTTTGAGCAGTTTGCCGGTCCGTGAATAAGTGTGGGGCTGGAAGACGACAGTAATCTTTTTAGTCGGATATCTTTTTTTGGCCGCATCAATGACGGCGCTAACTGCCGTTGGATGATGGGCGTAGTCATCGATGATGATAGCGCCGTTATACTCTCCGAGTAGCTGGAAACGTCGGAGGGGTCCAACAAATTTGGCGACAGCGCGGGTAATAACCGAATCGGTCACGCCCAAGTGTTGAGCCATAATAATGGCTGCGGTAGCATTGAGAGCGTTATATACTCCAGCTAGTTTGGTTTTGAACGATCCGATTTTCTTGTCCCCCGAAATAATACTAAATGTTGTGACATCCCCTTCTTTAATGTCAACCACTTGAAACATAGCCGAGGGATCGAGACCGTAAGTTAAGCACGAGCGATCGACCCGACGGCTGACCAACCGTCGGACTAACGGCCAATCAATGCAAGCGACAATCGTCCCATCTCGGGGAATCTTGGCCGACAAACGGTAAAACGCGCTATAGACCTCTTCAGCTGTTTGATAAACATCGGGGTGATCAAGTTCAATGCTGGTTATAATGACGTGCTTGAGCGGGTAGTCGAAGAATTTCGGTTGGTTATTGTCCTCGCCCTTCTTGTACTCATCCGACTCAACAATGAAATACTTGCCTTGGCCGATATGGCCGTTGGCTTTCAAGTCCGGTACGTAGGACGCACCGATCATATAGGATGGGGCGTACCCCGCCTCTTGTAAGATGAAGGAGAGTAAGGCCGAGGTTGTTGTCTTGCCGTGAACCCCAGCCACGCCAACCCCCTCATAGCCAGTCATTAGCTCGCCCAAAATCTCTGAAAAGGTTTTTATTTCTAACCGTTGTTTTTTAGCCTCTTTCATCTCTGGGTTTTCGGTGCCGAAAGCGGCCGAAACAACAATTCGGGGCTTTCCCCGTAAATTAGCCGCATCAAAGCCTTTCGCCACTTCAATCCCGCAATGCTTCAAGACGGCGTCGGTTGGAAATTCTTCAGCCACATCACTACCAGTTACGGAGTAACCTAGCTCATGCGCCATTACTGCCAGGCTGGACATACCGACACCATTAATGCCGATAAAATGTAGTTTCATATTTGGGGGCGTAGATTTGATGGCCATTATTAATTAGTTGATTATTCGTTGATGATACCAATAATTTTGTCGATTGCGTCTTGCTCGTTAAAATACTCGCTCAAGCGAGTCCCTAAATTTCGTAACAAAACCCTATCGACTAATAAGCTGGTAATTGTTTGAGTGAACTTAGCATCAGTTAGTTGTTGCTGTTCACTCATAATTGCCGCGCCGGCCGCCTGCAGATGCTTGGCGTTAGTTAGTTGATGATTACCGGCCGAGCTTGGGAGAGGAATTAAATACATCGCCTTAGCAAATAAGGCCGCTTCGGCCACGGTTGTGGCGCTAGAACGGCTGACAATTAGATCGGCTGACTGGTAGTAATAAGGCAGTTCGCGAGTAATGTATGAAAATGGCTTGTATGACCCCTTGAATTTTCGGTCTAATTTTTCGGCTAAGTGTTTATGAAGTAGAATCTCCGCATCGCCGGTGATGTGAATAATATCAGCGATCGGCAACAGGCCTGGTAGGGATTGGCGAATTAAATTATTGATCGCCTGCGCCCCCTGGATACCACCGATTACCAGTATCAATGGCCGAGTTTTTTGCGGGGATTTGAGTTTGGCCGCTTGGCGTAAGGTTTTGCGGATTGGAATACCAACCTGTTCGTAGCGATCGTCGTGATGACTGAAGAGATTCGGCGCAAAAGCTGTTAGAACCCGCCCAGCCACGCGAGCTGATAATCTGTTGGTTAGCCCCATCACTGTGTCTGATTCGTGAATGATGATTCTACGTCCAAGCAGTTTGGCGGCGAGAACCATCGGTAAAGCCACGTAGCCGCCTTTACTAAATATCACCCGGGAATGAGTCCGAAGAAGCAACGTCAACGCTTCAAAAAATCCTCTGAAATTGCGACCGATATCAACAAAATTCTGCCAAGCGGCCAACCAGCTCCAATAGCGTCGCCATTTACCGGCGGTTATAGCTCGAAACGGCCAACCGTATTCTCCGACAATTTCCCGCTCTTTACCCTGACGCCCCCCGACAAAAATAAACGGGATGTGGCGGGCTGTCAGCTCTTCGCCCAGTGCCACTAACGGAAAAATATGACCACCCGTTCCACCACCGACGAGTAAAATAGGCTTCATAGTACAAGCTCCAAATCCCAAGCCCCAAATTCCAAACAAACCACAAACCGCCAATCTTCAAAACTTTTAATTTCTAGATTTGGAATTTTGAATATTGTTTGGGATTTGGGATTTTGGTTATTGGGATTTTTTCTTGTCATGTTGTCTCCCTGGATATATTCGTTAGTAACCCTAGCATTGCCATTGTTACAATCAAAGACGTACCACCAAATGAGATAAGAGGCAAGGGTACACCCGTTAATGGTAGTATCCCCAGCATACCGCTGATGTTGATCAACATCTGACCGGTTATCGCTACTGTGATTCCAATCGCTAGTAATTGAACGAATCGGCTATTGGCTGTCTTGGCAATTAAGTATCCTCGCCAAGATAAAAAGAAGTAGGCCATAACGACCATCATCACGCGAATGAATCCTAACTCTTCAGCGATAACAGCAAAGATCGAGTCGTTGTGCGACTGGGGTAAAAATGAATTCTTGCTCACCCCTCGACCAAAACCCACGCCCCAGAGACCACCGGTACCAATAGCTATTTGCGCCTGATTGCCGTGATAAGCCGTCCCCAGTTTTTCAATTTGAGTCGTGTCTTTATCGAGAAAAGTTGTTAAGCGTTGGAGGCGGTACGGAGCGGCATAGATAAATACTAGAAGTCCAGCCACGGCGACAACCAGCAGGGCCGAGTACTGCCAAACATTAGCTCCGGCAACAAAGAGGATCGTCAGCGCAGTCAAAATAATTACTAATGCCGTTCCCATATCAGGCTGAAGCATAATTAGACCCGTAATCAAAACTAGTAAAAATGTGTAGGGAAATAACGTTTTGAGCGGATCGTCGACCGCCTTACCTTTAGCCGCTAACCAGCCGGCAAAGTAGATTGTCAGTAATAATTTGGCAATTTCGCTCGGTTGAAAGCGAAAAAACCCCAAATCTATCCAACGGTGAACCCCAGCCACTTTTGGACCAATGACTGGCAAGAAAACTAACACCAATAAGACTAGCGAGATGACCAGAAAGCGAGTCCGATTCTCGTATAGTTCATCCGGTGAGACTCGTAAAAAATAGAAAAACGCTCCCACGCCCATCAGCCAATAAATTAGTTGTCGAGTAAAGAAATAATAGGCGTTACCTGTAGTTTGGGTGGCCTGAATTTGAGATGAGGAGAGAATCATTACCAAGCCAAAAACCGACAAGGCTAGTGTCAGAATTGGAATGGCTGGGTCAATCTTGCGGCGGAGCTTGAACATAAAGTTTTCAGTTTTCATTTTTCAGTTTTCAATGTTTTGATAACTGATAACTGTTAATTGATAACTGCGAGCAATTAATCATGCTTTAGGACTGCTCGCTTGAATTGCTCTCCCCTATCGGCGGCATTTTGAAACATATCCTTGCTGGCGCAGGCCGGGGAGAGTAAAACGACATCGCCACCATTGGCGGACTTTTTAGCCAATTTAACAGCTTCGGCTAGGGTCTTAGGCATTTCAATTGGTAGATTGTGGGCAAAATGCGACAGCGATTCTTTTATCTTTGGGGCTTCCTGGCCAATTAGAATCGCTTGCTTGATCGTTGATTTAGCCACCGCTTGCGCTAGCAAGTCACACGCTGCGCCTTTTGTTGAACCGCCAGCACTCCAGATTATTG